>JALOQR010000414.1 GCA_025459365.1 Fimbriiglobus sp. | reverse complement strand
CGCAGGCGGCTTGGGGCGGCTCCGCGGCTTGCGGGCCGGCTTCACATCCACTGGGTCGTCTGCCATGATCAATTCCCCCCGATCCAATCCGATAAGACGAGATCGATCCGTTCCTGGAACTGCTCGCGGGTGCTGTCGTTCATCACAACAGCGTCGGCGCACGCTTTCTTGGCCTCGGCTGGCCTCGCGGGCGGTGAGTTCGGCGGGTGTCCACCCGCTACGGGCGGCCAGTCGGCTCAGCCTCAAGTCCCGCGGGGCGTCGATGTACAGCACCTTGTCGCAGCGGTCCCGCCACCCAGCTTCGAGCAGGACGGCGGCATCGAGCACGCTGAACCGCACGGCCGGGTCGGCGTTCGCGGCGACGATTCGCTCGTCGGCCAGTTGGCCGATCACGGGGAAGACGACGCTCTCCAACCACTGCCGCTCAGCCGGGGCGTCAAACACAACACCCGCTACCGCCCGCCGGTTCACGCTGCCGTCTTCGTTGAACACCGCCTCGCCCCACCGCCCCCGTAGCTTCTCCTTCACTTCTGGCACTTCGAGCGCCACATGCCCGAGTTTGTCGCAGTCGATGACGAACCCGCCGCGGGCGGCCAGGCACCCGGCGGCGGTAGACTTGCCCGCCCCGATGCCACCGATCAGCCCGAACACGGGTTTACGGGAGGGGCTCACGCCACATCCTCCACATCGAGCCAGTTCGGTCCGGCGGCCACGTCCACCTGCAAGGGTACGCCGAACGTCATCGCCCCGGTCATTTCGGCCCGCACGAGCTTCGCCACATCGGCCAGTTCCTTCTGCGGCACCTCGAACACCAGTTCGTCGTGCACGCTCAGGATCATGAGCGCCTGCCGCTTCTCGGCCTTCAGCCGGCGGTGGATGTTCAGCATGGCCACCTTCAGCAGGTCGGCCGCCGACCCCTGAATTTCCAGGTTGATCGCCTCCCGCTCCGCCTGGTTCCGCTGGTCGTAGGTGCTCCGCGGGCGGATGGCCGTGGGGTCGAACTTTCGCCGCCGGCCGAGGATAGTGCCGACAAACCCCGACTCGCGGGCACGCTTGAGCACACCCTCCTGATACGCCAGCACGGTCGGGTAGCGGGCGAAGTAGTCGTCGATGAACTGGGCCGCCTGCTTCTTGTCGATACTCAGCCGCATGGCCAGCCCGACTGCGCTCATGCCGTACAACACGCCGAAGTTGACCGTCTTGGCGACGCCCCGCTGCTCCTTGGTCACGTCCTTCTCGGCGACCTTGAACACCTCGGCCGCCACGCGGGTGTGGATGTCGACCCCGTCGGCGAACGCCGACTTGAGTACCGGATCGTCGCAGAAGTGGGCGAGCAGCCGGAGTTCGATCTGGGAGTAGTCGGCGGTAAGGATTGTCCACCCGGGGCGAGCGACGAACGCCTGACGGATCTCGCGGCCCTGCTCCGTCCGCATCGGAATGTTTTGCAAGTTCGGGTCGGACGAACTCAGCCGGCCGGTGGTCGTGACGGTCTGGTTGAACGACGTGTGGACTCGCCCGGTGGCGGTGTTCACCAGGGTCGGCAGCGTGTCCACATAGGTGCTCTTGAGCTTCGTCACCTTGCGGTGGGCAAGCAGCGTTTTCGGCAGTTCGTGCCCCATTGCGGCCAGCTTTTCCAGGACTTCGCTGTCCGTGCTCGGTTCGCCCTTGATGCCCGTCTTCTTCAGGACCGGCAGTTTCAAGTCGGTGAACATCACCTGTTGGAGTTGCTTGAGCGAACCGATGTTGAACGTCTTTCCGGCCAGTTCATACACCTTCGCTTCGAGTGCCGCGGCCTGCTCGCCCATGCTCGTGCTCAGCCGGGCGAGCAATGGCAAATCGAGCAGCACGCCGTTGAACTCCAACTCGGCGAGTACGTCGATGAGTGGGATCTCCACCTCGTCGTACAGTTTCCGCAGCCCGGCCGCTTCCAGTTCCGGTTCGAGCACGCCGGCCAGCCGCCATGCCGCGTCGGCATCTTCGCTGGCGTATTGAGCCGCCTGGTCGGTCGGCACCTCGGCCATGGTGATCTGCTTCTTCCCCTTGCCGATTAACTCGGTGATGGAGATGTTCGCGTGGCCGAAGTACTGCTGCGTCAACCCGTCGAGGTTGTGCGTGCGAGCGCCGGCTTCGAGCAGGTAGTGGGCAACCATCGAGTCGCCCGCCACGCCGGCGAGGTCCACCCCGTTTGCTCGCAGCACGAGCAGGTCGTACTTGATGTTGTGGTTGACCTTCTCGATCGTGGAGTCTTCGAGGATTGGCTTCAGGGCGGTGAGCGTCTGGTCCGGGTCGAGCAGATGCTCGGCCTTGCCCCGCACCGCCAGGTAGTACCCGGTGCCGGCCTGCCAACTGATGGCATACCCGACGATCCACGCCCCGACCGGCTCCAACCCTGTCGTTTCGAGGTCGATGGCGAATCGCTTTTGCTGCTTCAGTTCCTTCAAGAACGTGTCGAACGCCGCCTCGGTGTCGATGAGCGTGTACGTGGCGTTCCAGTGGTCGGCCCGTGGGGTGAACGGGTCGTCGGCTTCCAACTGGTCGAAAAGGCTCTGCTGACCAGGGCGGGGTTTCTTGGGTTTTTGCTCATCGGTGCGGGGGCGGTCAGGCCCCTGTGCAGTCGCCGACTCAGGGGCCTGACGGCCCCCGCTCGGCAGGCCCGCCAGCGCCAGCGCCGCGTCGTTCTTCGCTGCCCCACTTTTGGCGAGCGTCGTCCGCACCCGTGCGGCGAAACTGTTGAAGCCGAACTCCTGGAACAGTTCCAGCAACCGCTGGCCGTCCCAGTCGCGCCGCCGCCACGCCTCCCAGTTCATTTCCATCGGCACATCGGTGCGGAGCTTCACCAGCGTCTTGCTCCTCGCCAGATCGCCGTTCGCCACGCTCGCCTTGAACGCCTCCCGCAGCTTCGGCCCGCCGAGCTTGTCGGCGTTGGCGACCACGTTCTCGAGCGTGCCGTACTCCTTCAGCCACTTGGCGGCGGTCTTCGGCCCGCACCCCGGCACGCCCGGCACGTTGTCCACGCTGTCGCCGACGAGCGCCTGGAAGTCCACCACCTGATCCGGCCGCACGCCCCAGTCGGCCATCAGCCCGGCGGCGTCGAGCGTCTCCCCCTTCCTCAGGTTGCGGATGCTCACCCGGTCGTTGAGCAACTGCCGGCAGTCCTTGTCCGAAGTACACAGCACCACGTCGTGCCCACGCTCGACCGCTTCGCCTGCCACCGTCGCCATCACGTCGTCGGCCTCGTACCCCGGCACTTTGAGCACCGGGATACGCATTGCCTGGAGCACGGCGTCGATCATTGGCTCTTGAATGATCAGGTCGTCAGGCGGGGGCGGGCGGTGGGCCTTGTATTCGGCCATCACCTGCACGCGGAACGTCGGCTCGGGGCAGTCGAACGTGGCGAGCAGGTACTCGGCCCCCTGG
>JALOQR010000125.1 GCA_025459365.1 Fimbriiglobus sp. | reverse complement strand
GGGTAGTAGTCGGCGGTCAAGCCGTCGACCGACCCCGAAGCAGAATTGTTGCGTCAGCGCGTGCATCGGATTGCCACAATGATGATCCGGGATGGTCGATCTAAGGTGTACAACACGAAGTGTTGGTGGGAGATGGACTTCCAGATCAGACGCGACGGGGAAGAACTCCAGATCACCTACCTTAATTTCGGTGTTTGGTACCCGGTCCCAGCAAAGTACGGTCTGGCACCCTTGGTCAAAGTGTTGCTTACGATGGCCGTTCACAAAAAGCGCCGCAGGTACGAACTGGACGTCATCCGGACCGGACACGTTTTTCTCGACAAGGGCCGGGAGTTGGCGTTGGAACCGCCGGGGTCGTGATCATCGATTCGCCGTCGGCGTTTATGTGCGTGAACGCTTGGCAGGTCGAGGCCTCCCAGCGCCGGGTTGTCCAGCCGTGCGGGTGGCTGAGTACATTCATACCATCCCCTCCCCTCTTCCCCGAGGCCGTTATGCCCTTCGCCCCTCTCCTCCTCTCCGTCGTACTCGCCGCCGACCCCACCGACCTGCCCCTGTGGGGAGACAAAATCCCCGGCCCGGTGAGCAAAGACGAGAAAAACATCCCCACCCTGACTTTCCACCCCGCGTCGGCCGAGAAGGCGACCGGCACCGCTGTCGTCGTCTGCCCCGGTGGCGGGTATGCCATGCGAGCCACAGACCACGAAGGAAAGCAGATCGTCGAGTGGCTGAACGCCCGCGGTGTCCATGCGGCCGTCCTCAAGTATCGCACCGCCAACGAGTCGAAAATCACTCCTCCGCTCGAACCCGGGCCAATGCTCGACGTGCAGCGGGCGATCCGCATTGTGCGGGCGAAGGCGAAAGATTGGAACGTCGATCCGAAGCGGGTGGGGGTGTGGGGGTTCTCGGCCGGCGGGCACCTGGCGAGCACTGCTGCCACGCACTTCGACGCCGGGAAGGCCGACGCCGCCGACCCGATCGAGAAGCAGAGTTGCCGGCCCGACTTTGCAATTCTGGCGTATCCGGTCATCAGCATGGCCGAGGGAGTGACTCACGGCGGATCCAAGAACAACCTGCTTGGCAAATCGCCCGACGCAAAATTGGTCGAGTTTTACTCGAACGAAAAGCAAGTGACGAAAGAGACCCCGCCGACGTTCCTCTTCCACACGGCTGAAGACAAAGCGGTGCTCATCAGGAACAGCGAACTGTTCTACGATGCACTGAAGAAGGCCGGAGTCGAGGGGTGCAAGCTGTACACCGAGGAAAAGGGGCCGCACGGCGTTGGACTGGGGCAGAAACTCACCCCGCCATCGAAGTGGCCAACTGAACTCGAAGCGTGGATGAAGGAGCGGGGTCTACTGACGAAGAAGTGACCTCCTCCGTTGACGTTTGGGGTCTCGGCTAACCTGAACGCACTCTCATCTTTTCCACACCGCGACGGGCCTATAACACCTCCCGCGGCCGAACCCGGCCGCACAGAGGACACACCGATGCGGACACTGCTTTCGCTGGCGATGGCGTTCGGACTGATCGGCTTGGCCACGGCCGAGGACAAAAAGGCCGATGCCAAGAAGGGCGACCCGACCGGCACCTGGACCTGGGAGACGGAGCGGAACGGTCAAAAGATGACCAACAAGCTGACGCTCAAACTCGACGGTGACAAGCTGACCGGCGAGATGCCCGGCCGCCAGGGGAACGCGACCAAGATCGAGGACGGTACCTTCAAGGACGGCGAGGTGACCTTTACCATCACCCGCATGGCGATGAACAATAAGATCGTGACCAAGTACAAGGGCAAGGTGGACGGCGACACCATCAAGTTGACCGCCGAAACCGAGCGGAACGGCGAAACGCAAAAGCGGGAGATCGAGGCCAAGCGGTCGAAGGAAGAGCCGAAGAAGGACAAGTAACGGCTGACGAGGCGAACTTCGACCGTGGGTGAGTGGCGTAATAGCCATTCACCCACGGTCGCTGTGTTTCAACCGCTCACGAATCGCTGCACCGAAGCCAGGGCCAATTCGCCCACCTGAGCCGCTTTCGCCTTCCAAAGCACCGGGTTCATCACCTCTGCACTCACCGCGCCGGCGTAGCCGATCGCTCGCAACCGGTCGATCACTGCCGTCAGGTGGAAATCGCCTTCCCCCGGCAAAACCCGGTCGGAGTCCGTCATCAGTTCCCGCGGCACCCCCGCCACGTCGCACACCTGCACGTGGAACAGGTTGGCCGGAGTCAGGAGGTTCAGGTCTTCCGCCTTGCTCGGCCCCTGGTGGTAGTGGAAAACGTCGAGGCATACACCCACGTTCGGTTCACCACATTCGGTGGTCAGTGCCACCGCGGTATCGAGGCTGGTGCAGACGCTGTTGATCCCACGGAATTCGAGTGCAAGCCGCACCCCGAAGCCGGCCGCCCAGCGCCCGGCTTCGGCCAGCGACGCCACCACCCGGCCGAAGTTAGCGGCATCGGGGCGGGAGTGATCAGCGGCCAGAAGCAGCGTTTGGATTCCGAACGTCTGGCACAGGTCGAGGCGGCGTTTGAAGTGGTCGAGAGCGGCGGTGCGGGCGTCTCCGACCGAGAGCAGCAACCCGCCGTGGTAGGCCGCGGTTGGCACCGTCACGCCGTTGTCGGCCAACAGCTTGCGGGTGTCGTCAGCGGGGGTGGTTTCAAGGTGCTGCTCCAGTTTGGTGAGCCACACCTCGATTGCCCGGCACCCGCCGCCGGCGTACCCGGTGACGTCGTCGGCAAACGACGAGGGAAGGGAACAAACCTGGCTGACGCACGCGATCATGCGACGGCTCACTTCTTGGCGAACGGGTTGAGGATCATCAGTACCCAGACAATCACGGCCAGCACGTTGATGAGCACAAACGCGCCGGCGAGGAGCCAGAGCATCTGCCGCGACCCGCCGGTGGTGGTGCTGGCCCGCGATCGTCGCGGGCTTGGGGCGTCGTCGGGCGAAGGTGCGACTTCTGGAAACGCCTCGGCCACCGCCGGAGGAGACCACGCCTGCGGGGTATAGGCCGGGGGAGGCGGCACGGTCATCGCCGGGTGCCCAGCCCACCCGCTGGCCAGCGCCAGTTGCGGCGAGTCGTCCACCAGTTCCACCTGCTCTGTCTCAGCCAATTCAACGTTCGCCGGGGCGATACCAGGATCAGAAGGGTTACCGAGCGGAACCACGTCTGGCTGAGCGGCCGGCGAGAGCAGAGCAGTCAGTCGCGCACCTACCTCGGCCATCGTCGGACGATCGCCGGGAGCGAGCGCCAGCATCGACTTGGTCAGAGTCACCAACTCCGGCGGGCAGTCTGAACGAAAGGTGGAGAGCGACACCTCACCCGGTTGTCGCCCGGTCAGAAGGTGGAACAGGACCCCGCCGAGGGCGAACACGTCGTCGGCCGGGGTCGCGCCGTCCTGCTGTCCGTAATCGGTCACGCTCACGGTGGCGGTCGGGCCGGGGCGGAGGCGGGGGGAACCGTCGGGCTTCGGTTTGCTTGCCTGCACCAGCGGGCCGACGAAGAGGCGATCGGGCCGGACACGTGCATGAACCACACCAGCGGCATGGGCAGTGGCGAGGGCCGCGGCGGCCTGTCGCACGTACTCCCCGGCCAGTTTCGCCGGCATCGGCCCCATGTCGGCGATCAGAGCGGCGAGGTCGGCCCCGTCCGGCTTGCGATGGACGACGTACGCCTCCGTGCCGAGTTGTCCACTCGCCAGCGGGTTGGGCTGTCCGGGGTACGATCGGCCGACCGAGGGCGGGACGTCAAAGCGGCTGAGCCTCACCTCGGCCCGTGTCGTTGGGTCGATCGCCCGGAAGGTGGTCGCATCGAGTTCGTCCAGCAGCGGGTAACCAGCGAAGGCAAGGGTGTAGCCGCGTCCCGTCAGAATGCGGTCGGCCTGGTAACGAGTGAACGCACCAGAGGCGACCAACCGCCGGCACACTGTGGGCAGGTCTTCGGCGTCGGGTGTTTCAGCGAGGCGGGCGAGGTCGGCATCGGGCAGCAGGCGAAGTTCGCCGGCCAGTGCCACGAGTTCGGCGACGGAGGCGGACGGCATGAGCGCGGATCTCGACGGATACGGCCGGGACGTTTGCGAACATTGTAGGACACACCTCTGGCCGCCGGGGTTCCCGCTTATTCCTGGAGGGTCTTCGGTAGCGTGTACATAGCTGCAGGCGGTGGAGGCACACCGAGGAACTTGGCGGCGATCGGGGCCGCGTGCAGCGGGGTCACCGCTTCCGCTCGCGGCCCGCCCTTCACCCCTGGCCCGTACACCAGCAGTGGAACGTGTGTATCGTAGGGCTGCGGTGCCCCGTGGGTGGTACCCGTGGGGAGTTTGTTGTCCTTGTCGGGGTCGCCGATGAGCAAGTACGGCTGCAGCACGACGTACACATCCCCACTTCGGTCTGGGTGGAAAGCCAAACGTACCTTTTCCATCATCGCGTCGAGGTTCGACTCCCGCAACCCGGCGGCCGTGTACGCCCCAGCAACTCCGTCGTATGTCCGCACCCAGGCGGCCAACTCCTCCGCCATCGTCTCCGCTTTCAACCCCTTCGCCTTGATTCGGGCATGGTCGAGATAGAAGTAGGGTGGCTTGACGGTCTCGATCCACGTCGCCTTGCCGTCTCTCGGCGGGCCGAACTTCGCCTGGAGGTGCTTCTCCGCCCCGTCCCGCATCGGCTTGCTCGGCACCCGCCGGGCAGACCGGGCAGCGGCGTCCGGGTACCGCTCCGGGTGCTTGGCGGCGAACTCGGGCAGCGGGCAGATGCCGTGGTCGGCCGTCAGGAGGATTGCGTACTTCCCCTGGCCTACTTTTGCATCGAGGTGGGCGAGCAACCGCGTGAGGATCTCGTCGCTCCGTAGTGTGCAGTCGAGTACCTCATGCGAGTCTGGCCCCCAAGTATGGCCGATGAGGTCGTTCGACGAGAAGCTAACGGTGAGCAGGTCTGGCTCATCGTCAGCCCCGAGTTGTTCAGCGTCGATGCACGCCTTGGCGAAATCGAGGAGCAGTTCGTTGCCCATCGGGGAGTTGACCAAGGCGTCGTAGAACTTCACACCGGCCGCCTTCGGGTTCGTGAACGGTAGCCCGGTTTTGTCCTTCCCACCGGTCATCGGGTGGGGGAACGTCCGCCCCTGGCCGATGCCGCTACCTTCGCCTTCCCCGTCGTCTGGCCCGGCGAGTTTGTCGTAGTCGAGGTCGGGGCGGTGTCGCACCCAGTCTTTGCCGAAGTCGCGGTCGGCCCGGCCAGAAGCGTTGAACGTGGCCACCCACTCAGGCACGGCGTCGGCGTAGTAGGTGCTGGTCACGAACCGCCCATCGAACCAGAATGCTCCATCAGGCCGAGTGGTCGCGCCGCTTCCGCTCGGCAACAAGGCGGAGCGATCCTTGAGCGACACGCCGAACACCTTGCCACGGCCGGAGGTATACGTCTTCAGCACATCGGCCACGGTGGGCACGAGCATCCGCCGCGGCGAACCGGCAGTCTTGAACGTGCGGGTGGAAGCGACCTCGCCGGGGTCGGCTTTCGGCGGCGCAGGCACCAGTTCAAACCGACTCTCCCCGGCACAATATGCCTCCGACTTCTCCCGCCGGTCGTACCACTCGTTGTTGACAATACCGGTGCGGCTCGGGCTGGCCCCACTCAGCATGGCGGCGTGCCCCGGCCCGGTCGCAGTGATGGCGTAGGGGTAGTGGCAGTGGGTGAACCACGCGCCGTTGTCTTGCAAGCGGCGGAACCCACCCTGGCCAAAGTGCTCCCGCCATTCCGGCCTGGCGATCAGGTCGGCCCGCAGTTGGTCGAACACCACCAGCACTACCAGCCGCACCTCCGGGTTGGCTCGGAGCGGCGGGGGGTCTTCGGGGGTGGGGCCGCCGAGGACGAAGAACACGGTGGCAGTGGCGACGGCCAGGCCGAGGGCGATAGCCGAAACGGGGAGGAGGCGTTCAAGCGGGTCGGACATGAGTGCGTTCCAGGCGGGATGACCGCAGTTTATGGACCGCCGGCCCGCCGACCCCGTGAAGAGTTGTTGAAGGGCCATCGCCACAGAAGATCAGAGCAGTACCACTTCTTGCACAGGCGGACCACACCCGGAGGCGTCGGCCACGAAGACACACCCGGCGTTTTCGCAACGGATGAGTTGTTCCGCCGGCATGCCCTCCACAGCGGTGGTAAGGAGCAACTTCACCCCGTCCGGTCGGCGGGTGAGCAGCGGGCAGGTCACTCGCGGGCTGGCGGGCGTCTGCCACTCGTGCAGGATTTCGCCCGTGCCGAGGCGGTAGCGCAC
Source organism: Fimbriiglobus sp. (assembly GCA_025459365.1). Classification (GTDB taxonomy): domain Bacteria; phylum Planctomycetota; class Planctomycetia; order Gemmatales; family Gemmataceae; genus JALHQU01. Next base: position 5,661 of record JALOQR010000125.1, on the reverse strand, counting down.
CGCCGTGCCGTACTCCGCGGGGTTCGGATTGTAAAAAGCGACGATCACGGTTTCGTTGCCGGCATCGCACATGCCGTCGGGGAAGTCGTCGCGGTGGCGGAGGTCGAGAGCGATTCCGTCGTCGCGGATGGTGCGGGATACGAGGTCGAACTGATACCGGGTGACGACCTTCCGCGGGGTGTCGATGTCGTACAGCACCCGCCCGCCGTCTGCGAATACCTTGCCGTTGGAGCAGGTCTGCCCGGCGGCGAGCACCGACACCGCGTTGTCGGCGATGGTGAACAAGTACAGGTGGGCGAGCGGTTCGGCGAAGCTCGTATCCTTCGTACCGAACACCACCGCCCGCCCGCCCGGCAGAATCTCGGCGTCGTTGATGATCGTTCGTGGATGGGTGTCGGGAATGGCGGCGAGCGGTGTCCACTCATCCGACGACAGGTCGAACAAGCCGACGACCTTGTCACACCCGGCGAGAACCACACCGGGGCGAGAGGTAGGGAGCCAGAACCCCGGCCGGGCCGGGAGGGTATAGCGGTGGTGATTGCCGGCCCACGACTGGGTGTGGATGTGGCCGATGGTCGCATCGGCCCCGGCCTGAATGTTCACCCACCCCACGCCGTCGCCAAACGAGCGAGGGCCTTCGGGCAGATAGCCGTCTGCCACGGTGGACGGACGAAACCAGACGGAGCTTACTGTCGCCATGAACCATCTACCTCTGAACCGAACCGAATGGCCCGCCATGCTCGCCGGGAAGCGGTGCCTGGTGACGGGAAGCAGCCAGGGCATTGGGCTGGCTGCGGCGGCGGTGCTGGCCGACCACGGTGCGGGCGTGGTGCTCACCTCCGAACGGCCACTCGACGCCTGCCCGGACGTCGACAATCTACTCGCCCGGCATCCCGACCGCACCTTCTACTTTCCCGCCGATGTGACGGTGGACGGGGCGGCCGAACGTCTGATCGGTGAGAGTTGGGGCGTCCTCGGCGGCATCGACGTGTTGGTGAACAACGTCGGCACCTTCCGCGAACCGCCGTTCTTGCAGCTCGACCGCGACCACTTCGATGCCACCTTCCGGCTGAATGTCTGGTCGGCGATTGCCGTATCGCAGGCGGTCGTGCGGCGAGCAGTGGCGGCCGGCCGCGGCGGGCGGATCCTCTTCACCACCAGCCTGAACGCCACCCGCAGCGAGCCGGGACACACGCTCTACGACGCCAGCAAAGGGGCGATCAACGCCCTGACGCGGCAACTGGCCATCGAACTGGCCCCGCATGGGTTCACGACCGCGGCGATCGCTCCGGGGCTGGTCGAGACCCCGCTCACCGACTTTGGCCTGAAGTCGTCGCCCGCCGAGCGGGAGCAGGTGGTTCAGCAAATCCCGCTCCGCAAGATCGCAACCGTGGAAGAGGTCGCCGGGTGGTTCGCCTTCCTGGCGAGCGACGCAGCGAGCTATGCCACTGGCATCGTCATCCCCGTGGACGGCGGGCTAGACGCCCAGCAGATGAGTGTGCGACCGCTGACGGAAGCGGAGAAGGGCACGCAGGGGGCGTAAGGCTCCCTAATGTCGACAACAACCAGCCTGATGACGCGGGCCGCTCGCCAGTTTAGTGGCTGAACCTCGGCCCGAGCCGTTCGCGGAGGATGGCACGCACGTCGTCGGCGATGTCGATACCACCGCAATCGAGTTCACACATTCGCGAGAGGTACGGCGACTCGGCAAGCGGACGCAACGCCTGCCCGCGGAGATGCGGGTTATCCGACAGGTCAAGCCACAAGAACCTCATCAACCGCGGTGAGTTTGCCAGGATTCGCACCGTCGTCGGGCTGAGGTTGCACCCGCCGACGCCCAGCCCGAACAGCCGCCAGAATGGGGCGTTGACCACCACATCGACGGCCGCGTCGGTGATCCCGGTGTAGCTGAGAGTGAGCAACCGCAGATTCGCCAGGCTCGGCGACTCGGCCAGCGCCATCACTCCGCGGCTGGTGATCTGTTCGCCGTCGGCACCATCCTGAGTGAAGTTGTTGTGAGCGAGGTGCAGCGTCCGCAGGTTCGTGAACCGCCCGGACTTCGCCAGCACGTCGCACGACTCGTCGTCGAGGTAGTTGCGGCTCAACGCGAGCCACGTCAGCGACCCGGCCCACGGCGCTTCGCACAGCAACCGCACGCCCTCGGTGCGGAGGTAGTTGTCGGCGAGGTCGAGCAACCGCAAGCCCGGTGGGCCGGCCGACTGGCAGAGCGGTTCGAGCGTGCTCGCGGGAATGGTCCCGCTGTGTGCCCGTAGTTCGGTCGCCTGATTCCAGAACGCCGATCGCGACAGCACTTCCATGTTCCGCCGGGCCGAGCCGCACCCGTTGATCTCCAGCTTGGTGAGGTTCTCCAGCGACCGGGCATTCAGCAGGGGTTCCAATGAAATGCCGGCGAGCGGCGTGCCGCTCACGTCGAGCTTGTCGAGCCGCATAGCCGGGTGGCACTGCTGAAACGCCCGATAGCCGTCGGGGGCGATGGGGTTGTCGGAGATGTCGAGGTGCTTCAGCGTGCCGGCGAAGGAGTAGAACAAAAGATTGTTGAGGCTCTCTGAAACCGCCCCGCAACCAGAGCAGCCGAACCGCATCAGCCCTCCCCAATTCAGCACCCTGCCGAATTCCCGCTCCTGCCAAGGAAGCACGTTAAACAGCGAATTGCTCAAGCCGCCAACATCGAGCGTGTGAAGCCGTCGAGACAACTCATGTTCTTCGAGTACAGCAGCGAGATTTGACAACGTGAGTTCGGGGTGGTCTCCGTCATTATTCGACAGGTGCAACGAGTGGAGTTGTGAGGGATTCGACCGGCAGAATTCGTGCAGAGTAGCGAAATCGGGGCCGAGATTGGCGAGTGTGAAATTGTGGACATACTGAGGCCAGTGCGCGTTTTGCCAAAATGGGCGGTCGCCTTGAGCTGCGGCGAAGGGATCGTCCTCCCCATCCCGTTCACTCCAAGCACTACTGCCGAGGTCGCCTTCACAAACGATGTCGGTGATGGGGTGCTGATCGAGTAGACGATTCGCCCTAACGAGCCGCGCGGATGATGCAGAGATGCCCGAAAGAAACCCCCGCTTCCAGTCCCATTCGCGGATGCCGACCACCCCCTCGCCCAGCCACCCCGCTTCGTGTTCGCTCAGCAGTTCGTGTTCGCGGTCTTCGAGCGCCCGATATCGCGGGTCGTGGTCGGGCAGTTTTGCCAGTTCGATCTGTGTGCGGATGAACTCGGCACGGGCGGGGTCGCCGTGTTCGTCCAGCCAGTCGGCGTACACGAGGCGTGGGAGGTCGTCGTCAGGAGACGCGAGGACGGACTTGAGAAGGGCGTCGGCGGACATGGGAACAGTGTAGCCGCGAGCCACATGCGAGCGCGGCGACAGGGGAACGCAATCACCCCACCTCCCCCCTTGAGGGGGAGGTCGGTGAGGGCGTCAGCCCGAACCGGGAGGGGGGTGCTATGCAAGGCCACCCCCCCTCCCGATGGAACCTGCGGTTCCATCGACCTCCCCCTCAAGGGGGGAGGTGGGGTGGTTGGGTTTGCCACGCGCTCGCCTGCGGCTCGCAGCTACTCACGCCACCAACTTCACGCTCTGCCGCATGTAGCTCGCGCACACGTCCATCACGCGCCGCTGCTGTTGCTCGGTGATCTCCGGGAACATCGGCAGAGCCAGCACCGCCTTCGCCGCCGCCTCGCTGTGCGGGTAGTCCCCTTCCTTGAAGCCCATATGCTTCACGCACTCCTGCTGGTGCAGGCTCAGCGGGTAGTAGATCTCACACCCCACGCCCTCCTTCTTCAGGTGGGCGACCATCGCGTCGCGGTCGTGCGGGGCGACCCGGACGACGTACTGGTTGAACGTGTGCCGGCCGTAGGGCTTCACCGTCGGGCGGTGGAACACACCGTGCAGGCGGTACTCCTCGATGAGCGCATCGTAGCGCTTCGCCGCCTCACGCCGGCCGGCGATCCACTCTTCAGTGTGGGGCAATTTCACCCGCAGGATGGCGGCGTGGATGGCGTCGAGGCGGGCATTCCACCCGACGTATTTGTGGAAGTACTTCACCTCGCTGCCGTGGTTCCGCAGGGCGACCATTTTCTTGTAAACGGCTTCGTCATTCGTCGTCACCGCTCCCGCGTCGCCGAGCGTGCCGATGTTTTTGCTCGGGTAAAAGCTAAAACAACTCACCACCCCGAGCGTGCCGCACTTCCGCCGCTCGTAGCACGACCCGAACGACTGGGCCGCGTCCTCGATGACGTGTAGCCCGAACTGCCCGGCGAGTTGCTCGATTGGCTCCATGTCGGCGCACTGACCGAACAGATGAACCGGCATGATCGCCTTGGTCTTCCGCGTAATCTTTTTCTCGATCTGGTCCGGATCGATGTTGAACGTCAGCGGGTCGATGTCAGCGAACACCGGCGTCGCACCCACCCGCAGGATACTGCCGAGTGTGGCGAAGAAGGTAAACGGCGGGAGGATGACCTCGTCGCCGGGGCCGATGTCCAGCCCGTGCAGAGCGAGCAGCAACGCGTCGGTGCCGCTGCCGCAGCCCAAGCCGAACTTCGCCCCGCAGTAGTCGGCCAACTCCCGCTCGAACGCCGCCACCTCCGGGCCGAGGATCGCCTGCCCGGACGCCAGCACCCGCAGCACCGCCGCGTCGATCTCTGGTTGCAGGGCCTGGTACTGACCGAGGATGTCGCACAGCGGGACGGCGGGATGAGTCATCGGCGCAATCTCGGACGGGATGCGGAACCGGCGCTAGATACGCGGTTTCTGCCGGTGCGTCAAGGCGGGTCGTGTCGGGGAACCGCGTTACCATATCCGCATGTTGCCCCCACTCCCGATTGATGCCGCCTTGCCAGAACTGGTGGCACAACTCCGCTCGGCCGGTGCGGTGATCCTGCGTGCCCCGACCGGGGCCGGGAAAACCACCCGCGTGCCGCCGGCGATTCTGCACGCCTTTCCGAATCGCTCTGGCCGCATCGTCATGCTCGAACCGCGGCGGGTGGCCGCCCGCGCCGCCGCCCGGCGGATGGCCCACGAACACGGCTCCGACCTCGGCCGCACGTTCGGTTACCACGTCCGGTTTGATCGTAAAGCGGGGCGCGACACACGCGTCGTCGTCATGACGCCGGGCATCCTGCTCCGCGAGTTGCAGGCCGACCCGTTCCTCGAATCGATCTCATGCGTGGTGTTCGACGAGTTCCACGAGCGGGGCATCGACGCCGACCTGGCCCTCGCAATGGTAAGGTTGGTGCGGCAGACCGTACGACCCGATCTGCAGGTGGTCGTTATGTCCGCCACACTCGACGCCGGGCCGATCGCCGAGTACCTGGGGAACGCCCCCATCGTGACGAGCGAAGGGCGATCTTTCCCCGTGGAGATCCGCTACCGACCGCGACCGGCCGATGTGTGGGCCCCCGAGGCGGTCGCGTCCGCCGTGCGGGACGTTCTGCACGACACCACCGGCGATGTGCTCGCCTTCCTGCCGGGCGTGGGTGAAATCCGCCGCGCTGCCAACCTGCTCGCCGATCTAGAAAACCAGGGCATTGAAGTGCTGATGCTGCATGGCGACCTACCGCCCGAGCAGCAGGACCGGGCGCTGCGAAAACTGGACCGCCGCAAGGTGGTGCTGGCCACGAATGTCGCGGAGACAAGCGTG
>JALOQR010000124.1 GCA_025459365.1 Fimbriiglobus sp. | reverse complement strand
GGCTTGGCCACCGGCAGGGCGTTGCCGTCCGGCGTGCCGCCGGTGTTCACGCTCACGAAACCGCCGCTCTGGATGATGCGGTCGAATGCCCCGCGGTCCACCACCAGGTCCTTGATCACCGGGAACGCCTTCGCCCGCCACGGTTCGACGGTAATGTCGGCCCCATCCTGGAAGCTCCGCATGTGCAGTTGGCAGGTGGCCGCCCCACGCTCCGGGCCGTGCGCCTGGCCGTTGATCATCATGCTGCACGACCCGCAGATGCCCTCGCGGCAGTCGTGCTCGAAGGCGATCGCCTCCTTGCCCTCGCGGAGCAGTTTCTCGTTCAGCAGGTCGATCATCTCCAGGAACGACATGTCCCCGGTGACGCCATCGAGCGTGTGGGTTTCCATCTTGCCGCCGCTGGTGCGGTTCGGCTGACGCCAGATGTGGAGGGTGAATTTCATGGGTGAACCAGGGGAGGGGTTAGTGTTGAGTGTAACGGACGTCGAGGGTGAACCAACTGCCGGTCGAAAGCGGTTTGCTCCCCGGCCGCGTTTTGAATTTGGGCACGGGGTTGGAACCGCTCAGTCGCACCCAAGGTGCGGACCACGCGATCAGTGGATCAGCCACCATCACCGATGCGTGTGTCCCGGCCGTACCGAACTCCATTTCGACGTCCCACTGGTCCAGAAGCGTCGCCCGCTGGGCTAACGAATGCGAGACGACAGTTGGGGCCGGAAGGACGAACAGCACCACTTGCTTCGGCGAGTACGGCCCGCTCACCGGCGTGCGGACCGACGGGGCCAAGAGCCCTTCCGGTCGTGGGTTCTTGTGTGCTCGAAGTTTCGTCGCGATAGTCCGGGTGGAGTAGTACAAGTGCGGGTGCGGGTTGTACGGCAGGTGTGCGGGGAAGCCCAACTGGAGGGCAGCAACCGGGGAGGTTAGGTCGGCCAAGGCGACAGCCGTGTTCAAGTGGAACCGCCACAACTTGGCCGAGGTGAGGAGAGGGTAGTTTAGGGTCGGGGTATGCCCGCCGAGCGTCTCGGACAACGTCAATCCGGCATGCCAGCCGAATTCGGTGAGGGCCACAAGGGGATCCTCGCTGGCGTACACCGTCGGCTGGCCGGACAGGCTGTACCGCCCGCCGTCGCCGTGAAACGCGCCGGCGCCAAGGAGTACGTCATCCCAGGTGTCTTCGGTGCGGGTGACTCGGTAGAGTGGTGCGGCAGCGGGCAAGGTTGTCCACATGACCGAGGTTAGCCTTGCGTCTTAATTGGAAACCCTTGCTTCCCCGGGTTGGTCAGCCGCACATAGTCCGTCAGATCGCGGTACACCGACGGCCCGCCGGTGCGAATTTTTCGGAGCAACAACCCGGGCACTCCTCTCTTGGGTCGAGAGGACTTACTCGCGGTTGTCGAGATCGGAACTTCAACCGCTTCGGGAACCGGTCCGTGGAAGGTTTTTGCCACCTTGGGCACATCGTACCCGTGGCGGAACACCATCTCACGGAAGAGTTCGGTCACCCATAACGTTTCGTCGGGCTTCCGTTCGGCGAGTTTCTCGACCGACTCACCCCGCTCCGCGTGCCTCTTGGCCACGTCCGAGCGATATCCGATCAAGCGTAGCAACACCTCGGGTTGGATCGACAACTTCTGCCCGAACCACACCAACTGTTGAGGACGGTTCAGTTTTTGAACCTCGGCCGCGTACTTGCGGGCACGCTTCAGCACTTCCGTTACTTCAGGTCCGGGCATGGTCATTCCCTCCAGGCTCGTTCGCATTCTACCCCATCACTTGTAGCTCCGCACGCTGGGCTTGACTGTCTCGTAGTTCAGCGGCTCCTGATGGCGAGTGGGGTCCTTCTGCTCCCCGTTGTACTCCCAGGCGGCGGCGTGCAGGAAGTGCTCGTCGTCCCGCTTGGCCTCGCCGTCGTCGTACTTGTACTCCTCGCGGAAGTGCCCGCCGCAGCTCTCGTTGCGGGTGAGGGCGTCGAGGGTGAGCAGTTCGGCGAAGTCGAAGTAGTCGGCCACCCGCCCGGCCCGCTCCAGGCCGACGTTCAGGGTGTCGCCGCTGCCCGGCACCGCCACCGTCTTCCAGAACTCGTCCCGCATCGCCCGGATCTTGCTCAGGGCCAACTCGCAGCTCTCCTTGGTCCGGCTCATGCCGACGTTCTCCCACACGACGTGGCCGAGCTCGCGGTGGAACTCGGTGGCCGGCTTCTTGCCGTTCACCCCGAGCAGTCGCTTGGTGTTGGCGAGCACGCTCGCTTCGGCTGCCTTGAACTCGGGGGCGTCGGCGCTGCGGCGGTCTTGCTTGGTGCTGGCGAAGTAGTTGCCGAGAGTGAACGGGAGGACGAAGTACCCGTCGGCCAGCCCCTGCATGAGGGCGCTTGCCCCGAGGCGGTTGGCCCCGTGGTCGGAGAAGTTGGCCTCGCCGATGACGAACAGGCCGTCCACGTTGCTCATCAGGTGGTAGTCGACCCACAGCCCGCCCATGGTGTAGTGCAGGGCGGGGTAGATCCGCATCGGCTGCTTGTACGCGTTCTCGGCGGTGATCCGCTGGTACATGTCGAACAGGTTGCCGTACTTCGCCCGGATCTTCGTCTCGGACTGCCGCTTGATGGCGTCGGCGAAGTCGAGGTACACCCCACGGCCGCCCGGCCCGACCCCCCGGCCCTCGTCGCACGCCCGCTTGGCCGCCCGGCTGCTCACGTCTCGCGGGGCGAGGTTACCGTAGCTCGGGTAGAGGCGTTCGAGGATGTAGTCGCGGTCGGCGTCGGGGATCTCGTTCGGGTGCTTGTTGATGTCGGCGGGGTTCTTCGGCACCCACACCCGGCCGTCGTTGCGGAGGCTCTCGCTCATCAGGGTGAGCTTGCTCTGGTGGTCGCCGCTGACCGGGATGCAGGTCGGGTGGATCTGGGTGTAGCACGGGTTGGCGAAGGCCGCCCCCCGCCGGTACGCCCGGAAGGTGGCGGTGACGTTGCACCCGATCGCGTTGGTGCTCAGGTAGTAGACGTTCGAGTACCCGCCGGTGGCGAGGACCACGGCGTCGGCGTTGAACGACTCGATCTTGCCGGTTTCGAGGTGCCGCACCACGATGCCGCGCGCCCGCCCGTCGATCACCACGAGGTCGAGCATCTCGGTGCGGGGGAACATCTTGATGTTCCCGGCCCCGATCTGCCGGCTCATCGCCTGGTAGGCCCCGAGCAGGAGTTGCTGGCCGGTCTGCCCACGGCAGTAGAAGGTACGGGAGACTTGCGCACCGCCGAAGCTGCGGTTCTCGAGGAGGCCGCCGTACTCACGGGCGAACGGCACACCCTGGGCCACGCACTGGTCGATGATGTTGACCGACACCTCGGCAAGGCGGTGGACGTTCGCCTCGCGGGCGCGGTAGTCGCCACCCTTGATGGTGTCGTAGAAGAGCCGCCACACACTGTCGCCGTCGTTCTGGTAGTTCTTGGCGGCGTTGATACCCCCCTGGGCGGCGATGCTGTGCGCCCGCCGTGGGGAGTCCTGGAAGCAGAAGCTGAGCACTTCGTAGCCGAGTTCGGCGAGGGTGGCGGCGGCACTGCCGCCGGCCAACCCGGTGCCGACCACGATCACCCGGAACTTCCGCTTGTTGGCGGGGTTCACGAGCTTCTGATCTTTCTTGAAGTTCTCCCACTTCTGCGGGAGCGGCCCCGAGGGCACGCGGGCGTCGAGTTTCATGGGAGGGTCTTGGTTGGGGTGGTTGGTCGCAGGGTTCAAATTCCAGCACGACACGGAAGAAGACGCTCAACGCAGGGGGCGTACGGATCAGAAGAATTCATCCTGGCCGATCCTCTTTGTTTCTGCCTGTTCCGTGTCATCCGTGTCGTGCCCGATACCAGTCGTTTTCAATCAGAGCACCGGCTTGGCCCAGCCGAGCCACACGCTCATCACGATCACCAGGTTGCCGAAGAAGATGGTGGAGGCGATGCCCCAGCCGAGCAATTTCGCCGCCGGGGTGAACCGCTTGCCGACCAGCCCGAGGGTTTGCAGCGAGCTTTGAATCCCGTGGCTCAGGTGAACGAGCAGAATGGCCTGAGTCACGATGTACAGGACGCTCACCCACGGGGTCGTGAACCCGGCGATCACCATGCTGTAGGCGTCGTGCCGGCCGTCTGGGTCTTTCAGGTCGAGGTAATGCACGGGGCCGTTCGGCGTCTGGGCCGGTTTGATCCACCCGGCGGTGTAGTGGGCGAGGTGGAAGACGGTGAACAGCAGAATCACGACGCCGGTCCACAGCATTGTCTTCGCGGCCACACTCGCCTGGGCGGTTCGTTGGGTGACGTATCCCACCGGCCTGGCTTCGCCCGCCTTGAGCCGCAACCGGATCGCAACAACCAGGTGGGTGACGAACAAAAGCAGCAACCCACCGCGGGCGATCCAAATGAGGGCACCGAGGTTGTGCTTGAGGAACGCGGCGTAGGCGTTCAGGTGTTCCTGAGCTTCAAATGCTCTGGCCCGCTCCGCGACAAACGCCGACTTGTAGTCGTCCATCACCCGGTATCGTTGCTGCAGTTCCGGCTCACTCTTCCACTTTTCCACTGCCCGTTCGGCGGCGTGCGCCTTCGCCTTCTCGCTCGGCTCCTCGAATCCCGGCAGCACCTTCAGGTTGCCGATCATGTGGAACACAAGGAAACCGACGAGCAGTATGCCAGTCAGCCCGACGAGGATCTTCTGGCCGACGGTGGAGGTGAGGTACGTACCGGCCCAGGCGGACGGGGTGTTGCCGGGGGCGTACACCCGCGGGCCTTTGGGGTTGATGGCGGCGGTGCTCATGGGATCAGGAGGGCACTCGGGCGGGTCGGAGGTATCCTCATACTAGTCGCGCGGTCGGTGCCGACCACACAACTCGGCACACACTGCCATAACCGTCGGCCCAACGCCCAGGCAACCGGAGTCATTCTTCGAGGTTCATTTCGGCCAACGCCGCTCCGGTGTTCACCCTCCGAACGACCACCCGCCCGGCCCGCACCCCCACGCACTGCACGGCCACGTCGGCGTCGAGCATCACCCCTTCGGTGAGGGCGTCGATCCGCCGGCCGTCGAACACCACCGTCCCCGCCGGCCGCATGGGGGTGGCGGTGCGGCCGATTTGCCCGCGAAGGGCGTCCAACTCGCTCAACTCGGCCACCGAATCCGCCACCGTGCCGCCGGCCCGCTTGGGGTCGAGGCCGCTCTTGATCGCCATGCTTTTCCAGGCCTGCACCATCAGCCAGCCCAGCACCGGCACCCCGACGCAGAACCCGACCACCGCCACCGTCGCCTCGGTGCGGTTCCCCCACCCGAGAACAACCCCCACCGCCGCCGCGAACAGCACCAGTGCCGCCACCAGGAAGAAGCCGCCGGTCGGGAAGGCGAACTCCCCGCCGAGGGCGACGACTCCCAGGGCGAACAGTACGAACGCGATGATGAGATAGGTTTCCATGGGCAGGGTCTCTGGCGAGCGGCTGCGGGTGCCGACGGGTGAGTGAAAAGTGAACCCGGGGTCTGTCGCCCGGTCACACCTCTTTGACCACGATCCGCACTCCCTCCACCTCCACCACCTGTACGCGGGTGCCGGCAGGGATAAACCCGCCGTCGCTCACCACATCCACATAATCGTCGCCGAACTGCACCGTGCCGGCAGGTCGTAGGACCGTCGTCGTCATCCCGATGGCACCGAGCAGGGCGGCCGCCTGTGCCGCCCCGGGGAGTACGGTCGGATCGGTGGCCTCCCGTTCGGCGGTCGGGGCAAGCACCATGCGGTTGGCCACCGGCACCTTCGGCAGGAAGCGGGCGATGGTGAACGCCCCCACCCCGGCGGCGATCAGCGCCAGCACATACATCGCCAGCCGCTTGCCCACGTCGTACCACTGGCTGCCGTTCTCCGGCACCTTGTCCATCGTCACGAGCACGATGGCGGCAAGCATGAGCAGGATGCCGATCACCCCAGAGACGCCAAACCCCGGCAGAACGAACACTTCCAGCAGGATGAGCACCAGCCCGAGCAAGAAGAGCAGCCCGGCCAGCCACGCCAGGTGCCCGCTCACCGGAGCCCACGCCCAGAACAGCAGGATGAAGCACAGGGCAGCGACGATCCCCGGCACGGTGGTGCCCGGCACCTTCAACTCCAACATCAGGCCGATGAACCCAACGATCACCAGGATGACGCTGATCCCCGGCTCGCGGAGCAGATTGCGGATGCCGTCGAGCAGGGCCGGGGTGGCATCCTTCACCTTGGTCGGATCGACGCCAAACTTCGGGTACACGTCGGTGATGTTGGTGGAATCGATCACCGTACCCACCAGCCCGTACTGCTTCGCCTCGGTGGCCGTGAGTTTCAGCAGGTCGCCCTTTTTCTTCACCACCCGCTCGACCTGCCACTCGCCTTTCTCGGCGTCTGCCTGAGATTTCGGCATGATCGCCGTGCGTCGTTTGTCCACTACCCCGCGCACCTGCACCAGTTCCAGGTCTTTGTCGACCATGCCACGGAGGATGTTGGCTGGCAGGTTCTGCCGCTCGGCGAGTTCGGCCAGCAGCGGGGCGAGGATGGTTGGCCCTTGCTTGGTCTTCTCCATGTACGGTCCGAAGTCGCCGAACGTCCCCTCGGAGGTGTTCTCCCCCTGACTCTTGCGCGTGCTCATCACCACCTCCGAACAGCCGAGGGCAACGATCACCGCTGTGTTGTCGGCGTTGTTCGGAATGAAGGCGACGATGCGGAGACCGTTGCCGGCTTCCGGGTACTGGAAATCGCGCAGGTCGCCGGCGAGGTCGTGGGCAGCGGCGGCGTCTCCGCCGTCGCACTCCAGTTGCAGGAAGAGCAGGTTGCCGCCCCCGCGGACCACCTCCCGCACGCTCCGTTGCACCGTCTCCCGCATCCCCTGGGTGATCTCGTCGCGGACGACGATGCGGAAAGCGACCGGTGCCCGCCCGCCGAGTGGGTCGTCGCGGAGCGAACCGGGAGCGATGTTCAGCAACCCGGCCAGTTCGCTCACGTTCGGGGCGGCAATCTTCCTCAGACCGAATTGCCCCATCTGCTCGGAGGTGAACAGGCCCACCGCTCCCGCTTCCAGCATTGGGCGGGTGTCGGTGGCGACGCCACCGTCCTTCTCGAACTTCGCCTTGTCGAGCGAGTCGTAGTACCAATCGGCCTTATTTTTCTGCCCCTTCATCAGCCGCACATTCCGGTCGAACATCTTGCGGACGACGGCGAAGTGGGCTGGCCGGGCCTCGCCGACCAGTTTCTCGTACCCGAGCTTCGGTAGGCCGTCGAGCGGTTCGGCGTCGGGGGACACCACCTCACCAATGCTCGCCTCCTTGCTCATGGCGAGTTCGTTGCAGCACAGGGCGGGAAGCACGGCATGCCCGGATAGCTTGCGGGTGACGAACGCCACCGTATTCACGTCTTTCCACCGGCGAATGGCGTCGGCGAGGTCGGCACACGCTCCGTAGCTGCTGCTGGCGGTGTCCTTGTCGCCGGGGGTGAACCAGAAAATGACCTTCGACGGGCGGTCGGCCCCGCGAGCGAGGGCGGCGTTCACCCGCTCTTCGATCCGCTTGACGGCGTCGGTGGAGAGGTTACCGGGCACCGGTACGAGCAAGCCGTTGTCGCCCCCCTGGGCGGCCGCGGCCGTGGCCAACCCGAGTAGGCCAAACCATCCCAACAGCAGTCGAACCAGCATTGCATCCCCCCCCTGATCCCGGCCGCAGAAAACCCCGACACTGCCGGATTATAACTCAACGGTCCAGAGCGGGTCGAGCAGATCGGAGCCGAGTCAGGCGGTTCACGCTCTGGGAGTCGTGCCTGAGCAAGACGATCGAGGAGGTCGAGAACTTCCCCGCGACCTTGCCCCGATGTTGCACCTGTAGTTCGCTCGATCGCCCCGACTCTCCACCGAAAAAACTGGATTTGGGCCACAACACACGCGGTAGGTCATCGCCCGACCCGCGTGAATCCCTTCCCTGAAATGTCCGGAAACAGGTCCGCGGTTTAGCGTTCCTCTCGCCTCCAGACGCCGAGCAGCGACGAAAAGTCGTCGGTCCACACCGGTCCGGGGCGGGGTTGCATCGGCTGCCAGCGGAAGTCGGAGCGGCCGTCGGGCCTCGTCGGCAGGTCGGCGGCAGTGCGGGCGATCAGCACCCAGTGCGATTGAGCATACCCGCTCGCGCGGTCGGCGTCGGTCGGTGGCAGCCCGTCGTTGTACCGCACCTCCAGCGTCGGTTGGGCGGCGTGGGCCACCCGCTCCACCAGTTCCGGCAACTCCAGGAAGTTGTTCGACACGTGGAAGGCGACCACCCCCCGCGGGCCGAGCTTACGGAGGTAGAGTTCCATCGCCTCGCGGGTCAGCAGATGCACCGGCACGGCGTCGGAGTTGAAGGCGTCGAGAATCAGCACATCGAACGACCCATCGGCAGCGTTCGCCAACTGTCGGCGGGCGTCGCCGAGCACCACCTCCCACCGCGCCGGGCAGGTACTCAGGAAGGTGAAGTAGCGTTCATCCTTCGCGATCCGGACCACGGCCGGGTCGATCTCGTAGAAGGTCCAGTCGTCGCCCGCCTCGGCGTAGGCCGCACTCGCCCCGACCCCCAACCCGACCGCCCCCACCCGTCGCTTGCGTTCGGCCGGCAGCACCTCGAACAGGTGCCCGAGAGGCCCCTTGCGATGGTAGTACATGGTCGGAGCCGGCCGGCCGATGTCGCTTACCTTCTGCTGGCCATGCTGAGTGGTGCCGTGGACGAGCCGGCGGAACTGGCCGTCGTCGCTCTCGGTCACCCGAAGCGTGCCGAAGAAGTTGCGGGCGGTTTCGAGCGTGCGGCCGTGCTCGGTCGGGCTGAACTGGCCCACGACCAGCACCGCCGCCAGGCACAGGGCGAACCGCACCGGCCGCTTCACCTGCGTGAAAGCCACCACGCATGGCAGGCCGAAGGTCAGCCCCCCGCGGAGCAGGCGGAGGAGCATGGCGGTGGCGGGATCGTCGGCGGGCGGTTTCGGGAACAGTTGCCCGGCGATGGTCAGCCCGGCGGTGCCGGCGAGCAACACGAGTGGCATGGCCCAATCCCAGCGGCCGAACGGGGCATCGGGCGACTTACCCGGCGGGCGGACGAGAGCGGCGAGCACCAGGGCGAGCGGGTACTCGACATACCCCAGACCGCCGAACAGCACCGGGGCGAGGAGGGCATTGACCAACCCGCCCACCACACCCCCGGCGGCCACCCAGAGGTAGAAGTGCGTGAGTTGCTCCGGCGGCGGCTTGAGGGCAGCCAGTTCGCCGTGGCAGAGCAAGGCAACGACCGTAAACGCCCCGAGGTGAACGGCGGCCACCATCGCCATCGGCTGATTCGCCCGCGTGAGCAGCACCACGCATACGAAGCACAGGCCCATTGGGGCGACCCGACCAACGAGCCGGCGAGCAGCCGGCGGCCACTGGCCGAAGGCGACGACGAACGTGAGCAGGTACAGCCCGAGGGGGATGACCCACAGGAGCGGCATCGGGGCGATGTCGGTGCTCAGGTGGGTGGTGACGCTGAGGAGCAGCGACGACGGCAGGGCGGCGAGGAAGAGCCAGTGGAGTTGGTTCACGCGAGCGGGAAGCGTAAGCCCCCGGAGGTGATCCGACTCGGGGTGTTTGCGCTCCCCGCTCGGGCTTATGGCCATTCGCCCCACCTGCCCACACGCCAGTACCAGCACCGCACACACCCCGAACCCCACCGCCCACATCCACCGTTGATCGGCCAGCGTAAACGTCGGCTCGACCAGCAGCGGGTACGCGATCAGCCCGCCGAAACTGCCGAGGTTGCTCGCCGCGTACAGCGGGTACGGGTTGCCACCGCCGCGGGCGAACCACGCCTGCAACAGCGGGGCGGTGGCGCTAAGAGCCAGGAAAGGCAACCCCACCGCGACCGTTAGCATGAGCAGAAGATAGCCGACCGGCGTTTCGGCGTCGGCCGGCAGGAGTGACTCGTTCGGCTTCAGCAGCCCGCCGAGCATCAGCACCGCCACCGCCAGCAGCAGCACCGCCGCGTGGACCGCCACCTGCCGGCCGACGCCGTGAACCTTCGTGGTGACGACGTGGGCGGTGAGGTACCCGAGCAGGAGCATCGCCTGGAAGAACACGAGGCAGGTGTTCCACACCCCCGGCGTGCCCCCGGCGAGCGGGAGGAGCTGCTTGCCGACGAGCGGTTGCACGGTGAAGGTGAGCGCCGCCGACAGCAGCACGGCCAGGGCGAACAGCAGGCGGGTCACGGGGCGATGCTCCGGGCGTACACTGACGGTACGAATCGTTCCGCACGAAGGATCAGCGTATGACCGCCACCCGCCTGCCGCTCCGCGCCGAAGTGCCCGTCGAACACACCTGGGACTTGTCGTCGCTCTTCCGCTCCGACGCCGAGTGGGAAGCCGCCTTCGCCGAGTGGGAGAAGCAGGTGGACGGGTACGGCCGGTTCCGCGGCAAGCTCGGCGACGGGGCGGCGGTGGTGGCCGAGTGCCTACGGTTCGACACCGCCTTCGACCGGGCCGGCGACAAGGTCGGCACCTACGCCTTCCTGCGGGAAACCGAGGACGTGGCGAACGGCACCTACCAGGGAATGAAGGCCCGCTACCTGGGGGTGGCGGCGAAGGCGATGGAGGCGGCCAGCTACATCCGCCCGGAACTGCTGGCCCTGCCGGAAACGACGCTGAACGGGTACATCACTTCCCCCGAACTGAGTGACTACAAGCTGTCACTCACTCGCCTCGCCCGGTACAAGCCGCACACCCTCGGCGAGAAGGAAGAACGGCTGTTGGCGCTCCAGATGGAGAGTGCCCAGACAGCCCGCGAGGCGTTCGGCCAACTCACCAACGCCGACATGAAGTTCGGTACCATCAAGATCGGCGAGCAGACCATCGAACTCAGCCACGGCAGCTACTCGCGGTGCCTGGAGAACCCCGACCGCGAGGTGCGGAAGGCGGCGTTCCACCAGTACTACGCCGAATTCCAGGACCACGCGAACACACTGGCCGCCACCCTGAGCGGGAGTGTGAAACAAGACGTGTATGTAGCGAAGGTGCGGAACTACGCCTCGGCCCGCGAGGCGGCGCTGTTCCCCGATCAGGTTCCGGTGAGCGTGTACGACAACCTGATTTCGGCCGTGCGGGCGAACCTGCCGAAGGTTCACAAGTACTACGAGGTCCGCCGGCGGGCGATGAAGCTGCCGAAGTTGCACTTCTACGACACCTACGTGCCCATCCTCACCGACTTCCGCCGCCGCACCGAGTGGGACGACGCAGTCGGCACCGTCATCGAATCGCTCACCCCGCTCGGGCCGACGTATATCGAGACGGTCACGAAAGGGCTAAAAGGCCGGTGGTGCGACCGCTACGAGAACAAGGGCAAGCGGAGCGGGGCGTTCAGCAGCGGGTGCTACGACTCCGACCCGTACATCCTGATGAACTACCAGCCGGATGTGCTCGACCACGTCTACACGCTGACGCACGAAGCCGGGCACAGCCTGCACACGCACTTCAGCAAAGGCCAGCCGTACCAGTACGCCAACTACACGATCTTCGTCGCCGAGGTGGCCAGCACGTTCAACGAGCAACTGCTCACCCGGCACTACCTGGGCCGGGCGAAGAGCGACCAGGAGCGGGCGTACTTCCTGAACCGCGAGATCGACGGCATGCGGGGCACCATCGTCCGGCAGACGATGTTCGCCGAGTTCGAGATGCTCATCCACGCGATGGCCGAGCGGAACGAGCCGCTCACGCTCGACAGCTTCCGGGCGGAGTACAAGAAGTTGCTCGAAGCGTACCTCGGGCCAGGCATGACCATCGACGACGAGCTGAGTCTGGAATGCTTGCGGATTCCGCACTTCTACAACGCCTTCTACGTGTACAAGTACGCCACCGGGCTGGCCGCCGCGATTGCCCTGAGCAACCGGGTAGTGAACGGCGGGAAGACGGAGCTCCTTCTACGTGTACAAGTACGCCACCGGGCTGGCCGCCGCGATTGCCCTGAGCAACCGGGTAGTGAACGGCGGGAAGACGGAGCTGGAAGCGTACCTGAACTTCCTGAAGGGCGGCAGCAGCAAAGACCCGCTCGATTTGCTCCGCGATGCGGGCGTGGACATGGCCACTCCGGAGCCGGTGAATGCGGCGCTGGCCCACTTCGGCAAGCTGGTGGACGAACTGGACGGGCTGCTCAAGTAGGGTGGGTCCAGCGACGGCTTCCGTCGCGCCGACCCACGCAAGGTCACAAACACCGTAGTTCGCCGCTCAAGTAGGGTGGGTCCAGCGACGGTT
>JALOQR010000413.1 GCA_025459365.1 Fimbriiglobus sp. | reverse complement strand
ACCCTGATCGACCTGACCACCCGGCTCACCCGCACCAGCGAGCGGGCCGACCACGTGCTGGTGTTTCAGCCGCAATCGGACCTGTCCATCGCCAACTGCATCGCGAATCAGGTGATCGCGGCGGACGCCGTGGCGACCGACTTCGTGACCAAGCACTGCACGTTCCGCAAACCGTGGAAGCTGTCCAGCGACCCGCAGACCCTGATGGGTGAGCCGTGCAACTTCGACGAGTACAAGCAACTGCTCGCCGAGTACACGCCGGAGAACGTGGCCAAAACGAGCGGCCTGTCGGTCGAGCAACTGCAACTGCTCGGCAAGCTGTTCGCCGACAAGTCGAAGCGGATTTCCAGCCTGTGGTGCATGGGCATGAACCAGCACACGCAGGGCACGGCCATCAACAACCTGGTCCACGCCATCCACCTGCTGAGCGGGCACTGGGGGCGGCCGGGGGACGGCCCGCAGTCGCTCACCGGGCAGCCGTCGGCGTGCGGCACCGTTCGGGAGGTGGGCACCCTCTCGCACGCCCTGCCCGGCGACTTGCGGGTGGACAAGCCGGATCAGGCGGCGAAGGCGGAGAAGTTGTGGCACCTGCCGCCGGGACGGATCAACCCGAAGGTCGGCTACCACACCGTGCAGATGTGGGAGCAGTTCTGCACCGCCGCCGGCGACATCGACACCCTGTGGGTGCAGGTGACGAACCCCGGCCAGTCGCTGCCGAACGTGCACAAGCTGTTCGACGCGAAGGCGAAGTTGCCGAACAAGTTCCTGATCGTGTCCGACGTGTACCCGACGGCGACGACCGAGTTGGCCGACTTGGTGCTGCCGTCGGCCCTGTGGGTGGAGAAGAACGGCGTCTTCGGCAACTCCGAGCGGCGGACGCACCAGTGGTTCAGGATGGTGAACCCGCCGGGCGACGCCCGCGACGACTGCTGGCAGACGATCGCCGTCGCCCGCAAGCTGTTCGACCTCGGCTTCCCGGGCATGAAGGACGCGGACGGCCAGTTCCTGTTCCACATGACCGACGGCAAGGGGCAGGAGGTGCCGGTCTGGAAGTGGGAGAGCTACTACGGCACGGTGAACGTGGACGAGAAGCTGTTCGAGGAGTACCGGCCGTTCACCCAGATCAAGCACAAGGACGTGGCCCCGTACCCGGAACTGGTGAAGGCCCGCGGGCTGCGGTGGCCGGTGGTGAAGCAGCCGGACGGCACCTGGAAGGAGACCCGCTACCGCTTCCTGGAGGAGTACGACCCGTACGTCGCCAAGGGGAAGGGGGTGCAGTTCTACCACTCCGTCGCCGGCGACGACAAGGCGTTCATCTGGTTCCGCCCGTACGTGCCGCCGCCGGAGGTGCCGGACAAGGACTACCCGCTCTGGCTGGACACCGGCCGGGTGCTGGAGCACTGGCACACCGGCACCATGACCCGACGGGTGCCGCAACTGAAGCGGGCGATGCCGTCCGCCTACGTCGAGGTCAGCCGTGAAGACGCGGCGGCCCTCGGGGTGAAGACGGGCGACAAGGTGCGGCTGGAAACCCGCCGCGGGTCGCTCGAACTGACGGCCTGGATCGACGGCCGCGGCAAGTGCCCCAAGGGGCACGTGTTCGTGCCGTTCTTCGACGAGACCAAGCTCATCAACCGGCTGACGCTGGAGGCCCACTGCCCGTTCAGCAAGGAGCCGGACTACAAGAAGTGTGCGGTGCGGCTGGTCAAGGTGTCCGCCTGATACCGGGAGGAGTGCGATGAGCGAGACCCCACCACCGCCGGACCACCCGCACACGGCGACCGACCTGTTGCCCCGACGCTTGCAGCGGTTCGCCACGCTGTTCGCGGCGGTGGCGGTCGGCATCGCCCTGTTCGGGTTCCTGACCGGCCTCCGCGAACCGGCCCGGACGGAGAGGCACGCCCCGCCGCCCGCCGACCACCACGCGGCCCCGCCCGCCGTCGGGTACGCCGACCTGCCCACGGCGACGATCCGCCCGAACGCCGGGTGGGACCGGAGCCTCTCCCAGTTGAAGTTCGACAGGCCGGGCGTGTTCGCCCCGGTCGTCCGCACCGAGGAGATGAAGCTGGCCGCCCTCGCCGACCGGGCGAAGAACCGGGCCTACGACGGGGCACCGCCGACGATTCCACACCCGGTCGAGTCGCAATCCGTCGCGTCGTGCCTGGCGTGCCACGGCGAGGGGGTGAAGGTGGGCGACCGGGTGGCGTCGAAGATGAGTCACGCGATGATGACGAACTGCACCCAGTGCCACGTCGAGCAGTCGCCCGTGCCGGCGGAGACCGCGTTCGTCGGCGTGTACCGGGCCGGGCCGGGCGAGCGGGCCAACCCCGGTGCCCCGCCGACGATCCCGCACCACACCTGGATGCGGGAGAACTGCACCAGTTGTCACGGGCTGGTCACCCGGCCGGGCACCCGCACCACGCACCCGTGGCTGACCAACTGCACCCAGTGCCACGCCCCGTCCGCCGCCCACGACCAGGTCGAGTTCACCGGAGGCCGCCGATGACCCAGCCGACGTTCGCCGACGGCCCGCCGGTGCCCCTCATGGTGGAAGGGCTGATCGACCCGCCGACCCTCACCCGCCTGTTCGCCGACATTCAGACCGCCGGAACGGTGCTCGGCGTGCGGGAGAAAGGCGGGCCGGCCGAGTACGCCGACAATGAGGTAATGCCCCCGGCCGTCGCCCTGGACCGTCTGCTGGCCGGCACCACACGGGCGGTTCAAGTCCGCTACCATTTCGACGGCCACGAGTGGACCGACACTGTCCTCGCTACCGCATCCGGCTTCCGCGTCGTCCGCTGTCGCCACGGGTGACCCAAGTCCACTCGGATTGTCTTGGTTCGGGTCAATTCATCGGGTGGGCGACTAGCTCTTCCACAGCCGCGAAAGACACCTGCAATTCCCCCTGCACCGCCGCCGGGCAAACCTCCGCCAGCCTCCCGACCGACGGGTCGCCGCGGCCGAGCAGGTCGAGGTCGCGGGTGGGGCGGTGCTGGCTGTCGGCCCACAGCCGGAACAGCATCGCCCCCTTCA
Organism: Fimbriiglobus sp.; assembly: GCA_025459365.1. Lineage (GTDB taxonomy): Bacteria > Planctomycetota > Planctomycetia > Gemmatales > Gemmataceae > JALHQU01. The sequence goes on along the minus strand of JALOQR010000413.1, from coordinate 212 downwards.
GCACGAACTCGCCCGCGTGCGTGGTGGCGGCCAGGCGGTACAGCAGCCGCTCGATGGCGTACCGGGTGAGGACGAACTGGAACTCCTCGCCCTGGCGGCGGCCCAGGTCGGTCAGCCGGGCCTTCACCGACGCGGCCATGTTCTTCGGGCGGTCCTTGCTCACGCCAGGGCCTCCAGGTACGGCCGCATGACGTTGGCCATCCGCCGGGCCT
>JALOQR010000123.1 GCA_025459365.1 Fimbriiglobus sp. | reverse complement strand
GGCCCGCACCTACCTGCTGGTGTCGGCCGCGGCTCTGCTCGTCACAGCGGCCGGGCTGTACTTTCTCCGGAATGAACTCGTTGCTACGGCTCTGGTGTTCGTGTTCGGGGTGGGTGGGCTGGGCCTGCGGTGGACGAGCGGCCCGCCGGCGGTGGTGGTGATCCTGTGCTGGACCACCTTCTTCCCGCTGGTGCTGCCGCTCAGTCCGCCGAACAGTCACCAGATTGTGGGTCGGCAGGCCGAGTTTGCGTTTCTATTTCCTGATCTGCTGCTGACTGCGTCGGCTCTGACCTACTTGATCGCGACCTACCGCTTTCATGCTGTAATGCGGGCCGGCATGCCCTTCGACGCCCCGAAAGACTTCATCAAGCCGAAGGCCAGGCCGACCGTTCGCCCCGCGGTCCCCGTTCGCGACTCTGAACTTTGGTTCTTGTTCGCCCGTGTCGGAGCGGCGGTACTCGCCGGCCAACTCCTCTGGCGGCTCGTCACCAAGCTGAAAGTGGATTTCCGCCGTCCCTTCCCGGTGCGGTTTTTCAACAGCCTGACGGAAGAGGCGGGTGTCCTCACCGACGACGAGATGCTGCCGAACGCCCTCAGCCGCTTCCTTCTGGCAGCCGGAGTGATCCTGTCGGCCACCTTCGGGTTGTGGTTGGTGTTCTGGTACTGGCGGCTTAGCGTGATGAACCGAGACGAAGCACGGGCGGCGTGCCTCGACATGGAGTGGGCGACCGCTCGGCGCGAATTCAACCGGCCGGAGAAGTGGCGGGGATGGATGAGGAAGAAGACGGCCGGCACGTTACCGAAGAAGGGGTGCGGGGCGTGGTTTCTGGTGATCGGTCTACCGCTCACGCTGATCGTGCTGGTGTTGATCGTCTTCGGATGCATGGGGGCATTGAGGTGAGCCGCGGGTGGGACTTCATGGGGGTTGCATTATGGCGTCGCTAGTCACATGGTTTCGTGAACTCGCCGGCTGGCTACTGCTTGGCGGTGGGTTGGGGGCGTTCGTGCTCTGCTATGTCCAGTTTCTGTTGAACGGGCGAGTGGTGGAGGGGGTCATCTGGGGTTTTGCCGGGCTGATCATTTTCCGTGGTGGGCTGGCACTCCTCAAACTGGCAGTGGCCAGCCGGGCGGCCCGCGATGTGAAACGAGAGATGGCTGCCCAGGCCGCCCCGGTGAAGCAGGTCCGTCCGCAACTCGGGTCGAACCAACCGGCTGGCCGCCCGCGGAAGTCAACGGTGCCGGGGCCGAATTGACCCGCGAGCGGCGGCGTCTGCCCCGTGGTGCCCGAACCCCAACCCAGGGGGCTGACGCCCCCGCTCTGCATGAAAGCCGTCTTCTTCGATGCTGTCGGTACGGTCATTTTCCCCGCTCGATCGGCCTCCGAGGTGTACGTCGAGGCTGCCCGCCGACACGGCCTCGACCCCGACCCCGACGCCGTCCGCGCTCGGCTCTGGGCACACTTCAGGGTGGAAGAAATCCGCGACCGTGAACTGAACTGGGTGACGAGCGAAGTACGTGAGCAGGAACGCTGGCGGAGCATTGTGTTCGCCGCGATCGACGGGGCGACCGACGCCCTCTTCGCCGAACTGTACTACCGCTTCGCTCAGCCTTTCGCCTGGATAGTACCGCCCGCTGCCGCTGAGTGCATCGCTCGACTGGTGTCGCGGGGCGTAGTCGTGGGGATGGGATCGAACTACGACTCGCGGCTTGAAGGGGTGGTTGGTGGCACGCCGGCCCTGCGTCCACTGCGGGAGCGGCTGGTCATTAGCTCGTTGGTGGGCATCCGCAAGCCGGGCAGTGCGTTCTTTGAGGCGGTGGTGCGGGCCGCTGGGTGCGACCCCTCCGACATCCTGTTTGTCGGCGACGATGTCGACAACGACTACTACGGGGCATCGGCGGCGGGGATGCGAGCAGTGCTGCTCGACGAGCACGGCAAGCATGATCACATCCCGCACCGGGTGCGAAGCCTGGCCGAGTTGGAATGATCAGTCTCCGCCCGGCACCCCGTCGCCCTCTCCGCCAGCAATGGTGAACATCGCCTTCAGAACGGCATCGCTCATGGTCACTCGGTAGAACTCGGCCGACCCATCCGCCCGCCCGAACCCGACCACCGCCGGGTAGTTCCCGCCGAACTGCCCGCCACGGCCAAGTGGCGGCTTAGCCCCGGTGGCGTCGTCTAACCCGCGGACAGTGCTGAAGCCCCCGCGGACCCACGGCCCGAGTTCGTCCGCGGTTTCGGCGAACAGGAACGTGGTGCCCAGCCCATCATGTTCGCGAACGAGGGCGAGAGGAGTGGGGGCGTCGTACCGAAAACATCCTGCACGGGTGGGGAGCGGCGGGGTGAGCGTCAGGGTGGCGGCGTTGCGGCCCAGACCGGCCAACCCGACGAATTGTGTGACCGCCGGTTGCTCTGCCGGCACGTCTGGCACGGCACCAGGGCAGAGGAACAGTTTCAGCGGGGTGGTGGCAAGATCACGGTTTGATCCGGCGTCCCAGGCGGCGGTGCGGTCGAATCGGCCGTGGAGGTCAGCGGTGGCTTGGGTCTTCTGGTCGAGGAAGGGGAGAATGTCGCACACCCAACTCAGCCGGCGATCTGGGGGTAGGACGAGGTTCGGAACTGTGCCGGGGGGAATGGCGAGCGGGATGTTGGGGTCGAGCCGCTCACCTGGCTTGAGTGCGGCCGTGCCTTGTGAGTACAGGGTGGCGAACTGACCGAGTTGCTCGAATCGGAAAAGACACTGAAGGCGATCGGCCTTGAGTCGTTGTCGCTGGACAGACACCAGTAGCAAGCCGATGCCCATCAACCCGACGATTACTACCATTCCGGCCATCACCCACCGCCGCATGGCGTACCCTCTCCGCGTGTTCCTAATCAGAGTACGTCCGCCAACGGGTGGGCGTTCGCCGACCGCCGGCATACCTTGCGTGCAACCCCCATTCCCTCCGCCGCCGGGTTGTCATGTCGCCTACTACTCCTGCTCCGACCGGTTGGGCTAGCCTGAAGTTGCTCAGCCCGTACCAGTGGTTCGTGTTCGTCGTTTGTTGCCTGGCCTGGGACCTCGACTGCATGGATCAACAGTTGTTCGTGTTAGCCCGCGACCCGGCGATCGCCACTCTTCTGCAGAAACCGGCCAACGACCCGAAAGTCGGTGAGATGGCCACCTGGGCGACCGCTGTGTTTTTGCTCGGCTGGGGGATTGGTGGGATCGGATTCGGCGTGCTTGGCGACCGGATGGGCCGGGTCAAGACCCTGACCGCCACCATCGGCCTCTATGCACTGTTCACCGGGTTGAGCGCGTTGTCGGTGAGCGAATGGGATTTCATGGCCTACCGACTGCTCACCGGAATTGGGGTGGGTGGTGCGTTTGCCTCGGCCGTTGTGCTTCTCGCCGAGACAGTGCCAGACAGCGCCCGTCCCTATGCCCTCGGGCTATTCCAGGCTTCAAGTGTGTTGGGCAACTGCACGGCGGCGCTCATCAGTATGTACCTGGGTGCACTTCAGAAAGAGGGCGCGTTTCCGGCCGACGGGTGGCTTACGCCGTGGCGCGTCATGTTCCTGATCGGCATCCTTCCTGGGCTACTCTTGGTTGTGGTGCAACTCTCGCTCAAGGAGCCGGAGAAGTGGCTGGCCTTGCGGGCGGCCGAGGCGAGCGGGCAACGTCCTACCCCCTGGCAGGCATTCTTCGGCACCCTCACAGGCATTTTCACCACGCGGCCGTGGAACAAACATCTACTCTTCGCCCTCTTGCTCACCGGGGCCGGGGTGATCGGGTTGTGGGGCATCGGGTTCTTTTCACCCCGGCTGGTTGGTTTCGCACTCGAATCGACTCTGCGGGCCGAAGGGCTGGCCGACGACCAGTTGAAGGGCGAGATCGGCCGCTGGCGAGGCATCGCCTCGCTGGTGCAGAATGCGGGGGCCTTCCTGGGCATTTTCGCATTCAGCTGGGTCACTGGTATTTTCGGCCGGCGGTTGTCGTTCGCCGCGTTCTTCGTGCTCGCCGCGGTCGCGACGGCCGGCACCTTCTGGTTCCTGAAGGAACGGTCCGACATCTTCTGGATGATTCCGATCATGGGGTTCTGCCAGCTCGCGCTCTTCGGTGGTTACGCGATCTACCTCCCCGAACTCTTCCCCACCAAGTACCGGAGCACTGGCACCAGTTTTTGCTACAACGCCGGCCGAGTGGTGGCCGCAGCCGGGCTGTTTGTGATGGGGGAGCTACCCAAGCAGTTCACCGGTGATACCGCGACCCAATTCCGTTACGCCTGCGTGACGATGTGCAGTATCTTCCTCGTGGGTCTGTTGGTACTCCCGTTCCTGCCCGAGACGAAGGGCAAGCCACTGCCCGAGTGACCCCGCCCGAGTTCGCCTTGACCACCTTTCCCGGACACCGTATGTCCGCTGATCGCGAGCCGATGCATGTGCCCGTGCTGCCGGCCGAAACCCTCGCCCTGCTCGACCCACAGCCGGGCGAGATCTGGGTGGATTGCACCACCGGCGGCGGTGGACATGCCCGACTGATTGCCGAAATGATCGGCCCGACCGGCCGGCTGATCGGGCTGGACCAAGACCCAACAGCACTGGAGCGGGCCTCCCCGAGGCTCGCCGGCCTACCCGTTACACTGGTGCATGCCAACTTCGACCAACTGGCCGAAGTGCTTGAAAAGCAGGGGCTGGGGCAGGTGGACGGGGTGTTAGCCGACATCGGCTTCAGCTCGGACCAACTCGGCGACCCGACCCGCGGGCTGAGCTTCATGGCCGATGGCCCGCTCGACATGCGGCTCGATCCTACGGCGGGGACGACAGCCGCCGATCTGGTGAACGGGCTACCCGAGCGAGAACTGGCCGATGTGCTGTTCGAGTTCGGCGAGGAGCGGAAGAGCTTCCGGGTGGCGAAGCGGATCGTCGAGCGGCGGAAAGTGAAGCGGTTCGAGACGACGGCGGAGTTGGCGGCGACGGTGCGGAGTTGCCTGCCTCGCAGCGGCGGGATCGACCCGGCGACGCGGACCTTCCAGGCCCTGCGGATCGCAGTGAACGACGAACTGGGGGCGCTCGACCGGTTGCTGGCGGTACTCCCGACAGTGTTGAAACAAGGCGGCCGGGCCGGAATCATCAGCTTTCACTCGCTGGAAGATCGGCGAGTGAAGCAGGCGTTCCGGGATTCTACCATGTGGACTCCCAGGACAAAGAAGCCGGTCGAGGCAGGCGAGGCCGAGACGGCGAGCAACCCGCGGGCGCGGAGCGCCAAACTCCGGGTGGCCGAACGGAAGTGAGAGTGCTCCGCACCTCTCGGGTGCGGTTGCAGCGTTCACCCGCACCCGGAGGGTGCGGAGTACTTTGGCGGAGGCTCACGGATGAGCGACCCGATGAAGATGCCCTTCGATTCCATCCCGCTCGACGGAGCCACCGCCGATCCGCCGCGGCCGTCATTCTCTCGTTCGGTGCCCGATGCCGTGACCTCGGTAGGGTTACTCCCACCGACTCGCAAGCCGGTCGCGGTTGCCGTGCCCGAACCAACTCCACCGGCGAGCACCGAACCGAACCCGATGGCCAGCACCCCGCCGCCACAGCCTGGTTCTCTTCGCGGATTAATGTGGGACATGGTCCGCCCGACCCGAACCAAGGGGGCGATCCTCGCCGGGGGGCTGAGCCTGATTGCGGGAGCCTATGGGCTAAACCTGTTCGTACCCTCGGGATTGCCGACCGAGCCAACCAAACGCAAGTTGCCCGAGACGGCCAAGTTGACCGACGTTGGGCCCAGGGTCCATGTCGAGCGGCCGCCCGGACCTGGCATCCAGGAGGAGCGCATCACTCCGACGACCGTCATGCCCGGGTCAGACCCGAAGGAGAAGATCCTCCCCGTTGGGGGGCAGACGGCGGCGGACCCACTGAAGCCCGAACCCCTTCCGGCTCTACCTCCCGCCATCCCGTCCAACAAGGTGGATCCACTCCCGGTTCCGGTCGTGGCCGTCGCGAACGATAAACCGTCTCCTGGCGGGCCGATTACACTCCCGCCGTCGCTCCCGGTCGAGCAACCGAGGACCGCTCTGCCGCCGGCCCCGATCAGCACGCCCCCGTCGGAGTCGTCAGTCACCCTGCCTAAGCCGGTGATGCCGCTCAAAGAGACTCCCGAGCCGAAGAAGGCTGACCCATTGCCGACGCCGGTAGACCTCAATCCGTTGCCAGTAGTACCGGTCGCCGACACCAAGCCTCTGCCACCACCGATGGGTACCGGGCTGCCGCCGGTCGTCCTGACGCCAGAAAAGCCCATCGAGGCCGCACCACTGCCGAAGCCGGTGAACCTCGGTGCTCCTTTACCGAACCCAACTGCGATCGATGTGAAGCCGATCGACCCGGTCACACCCAAGGTGGAATCGCTCCCGATACCGCCGCCGGTGAAACTGGACTCCACACCGGTGAAGCCTGAACCGATTCCCGTACCGACTCCATTCGTGGAAGAAAAACCGACTCCCATTGGCATGCCGGTGGCCGGGATCAAGGAAGTGTCACCGATCGCTCCACCACCCGCACTGACGGTGAAAGACGTACCGCTCACGGCCGTGCCGCCGGTTGCCGTCGCTCCGTCGGAGGCTCTGAAGGACGCACCGCCGGCGAAGAAGGGTTTTGAGGTCGATGTCGTGAAGGTGAAGCCGACCGACACCTACGGCGGTATCAGCGAAGCGTTCTACCAGTCGAAGAAGTACGCGGCGGCGCTGCGCGCGTTCAACGACAACAAGGACATCGGCCAGTTGCAAGAGGTGGAGGTGCCGCCGTTGCACGAGTTGCAGAAAGTCACCCCGACCCCGGCCCCGCTCCGCGGCAGTGAACCGACCGACTCCGGGCGTGGGATCATTCCTGCCCGTGGCACTGGGCCGGCGCCGGTGGTGTCCGGGCCGGTGTTCGACCTGCCGGTGGGCGACGCCGGTGAATCGGCCGACTGGGGGCCAGCGGGCAAGCGGCGGCCGGTCATCAAGTACGAGAAGTTTACGACGCCGAAGGACGGCATGACGCCCCGCGACGTGGCCCGGGCGGTGTATGACGACGAGAGCCAGTGGAGCAAACTACTCGGCCCGCGGGGCGGCCGGGTGCGGGGCGACGAGGCGTTCCCGCGGGGCACCGAACTGACCGTGCCGCGGGAAGTGCCACAGTGGAAGTAAGAGGCTGGCTCAGTTCGTGGCCGGGTTGATCTTCGGAATGTGGTTGAACGGGATTCGCATGGGTGCGGCGCCCTCGGCCCCGCTGATTCCGCCGAACCGCACGGCGTGCTTGCCGAACTTGCGGTTGATGGCGTCCATGGCGTGCGACAGGGCCGTCGCCTGCCGCTCCTGCGGAATCAGGCTGGGGGTGGCCGCCTCCGCCGGTTTCAGGTCGGTCAGGGTCATCCACACTTGCAAGGGCGGGCCGGCGTCGGTTGGCCGCTCGTCCCACATCTCGCCGAACGCCAGCAACCATTGCAGCGTGTCCTGGCAGTGCGGCAGTTGTCGGGCGGTGTGCCACTTCACTCCCTCGGTGAACCGTAGCCCAATCGCCATCGCCCCGGCCCAGTAGCCGATACTGCGGAGGCGGGCGCACGCCTTGTGAATCAGCCGCACCATCACCGCCCGGCTGCCGTCGGGCGTTCTCTGGGCGGGTGGCAGGACGTGCGAGTGCCCAACCGTGCGGCGGCGGGTGGGTAAGTCTGGCACATCTTCCCCCTGCAGCAGGTGGAACCACCGCTCGGCGTGCACCCGGCTCCCCCACACCCGCGCCAGAGCGCTCTCCTTCAGTTGCAACAATTCCCGCGTGGTGGTCACGCCGTAGCGGTGAAACCGTTTCTCCATCCGCGGGCCGATGCCCGGGAAGTCGGTGATTTTGAGTGGGTACAATCGGTCGGGCAACTCTTCCGGGCGGATCACTGTCAACCCGTCTGGCTTCTTCATGTCCCCGGCGATTTTGGCCAGCATGACGTTCGGCCCGACCCCGATCGAGCAAGTCAACACTTCGCCCAGGCTGTGTCGCAACTCGGCCTTGATCGATCGTGCGATATCCTCGGCCTTGGCCGGCTCTCGCTCGGCGCCCAGGAGTGAACAGGCCATCTCGTCGATCGACATGACCTTCGTAACGGGGATGCACCGCCCGACGGCCCGCACGATCTCCTTGTGGATTTCCACATATCGTTCCGGTCGGGCCGGGGCGCAGACAACGCCGGGGCACAATTTCTCGGCCTCCCACACCGGCGACCCGACCCGCACCCCGCGGGCCTTGGCCAGGTAGTTCACCGCGATGCAACTACTGGTGCGGGCCTCCACCGGCACCACCACGAGGGGGCGGTTCCGCCATTCCGGGTGGTCGTGCTGTTCGACCGATGCGAAGTAGGCGTTCATGTCCACGAACAGGTAGCGGAGCGGCATGGGTGGCCCACCCTCGAGTTGCCACCACTCATAAGGCGAAAAATGTTCACTATCAACCTAAAAGGGAAAAAATGTTCACCTCTTCTGCACGAGCAGACCGATTGGGGCGGGTGGGCGAACGGTGCCGACAACGCCTACAACAACATCCTCCCCGCACACCCCGGAGGTTCCAATGCCCATGCCCGCTATCCCCGAGTGGCTCACCAAACGCGATGGGGGTCTCGCCCCTGGCATCCGCGAGTTTATCCTGTTCGTCACCGTGTCGAAGAAACCGCAGTACCGACTGGAGGCCCGGCCGGCCAAGGGGCAGTTCGCTTGCACCATCACCCAGACGCAAAACGGCAAGTCGATCGACGACGCAGCGCCGGTGTACCCGACGCTCGACGCCGCCTTTGCCGGCGGGCTGGAACGGCTCAAGCAGCGGCTTGGATGGTGATCGGAAGCAGGCGGCGGACCGGGGATGCCAGAGATCTGGTGGATCGACTTCCAACACCAACTCACCCGCACTCGGCCGCCAGCCGGGCCGCCAGCCGGGCCGCGTGGACCCGCAACTCCGGTACGGCCGTGCCCTCGCCATCCCGTGCTCGCAGCAGTGGGCCAACGTACCCAAGGACCGGGGAAGGGGAGCCGTCGGCTGCGATCACTGCTCCATTGCCGGTCACGTCGATCCCCATTCGTAGCGGGTCGGGGCGGGCCAGGCCCGCAGCGAAGAGGTGGTTCAAGAGCGGGTCGTTCGCGGCGGTCACATCGGACGATGGCCCAGTGCAGTTGATGACACACCCCACCTGCAACATCACCGGTTGCTCCTGACCGCGGGGAAGGACGGTGACGTTCACATTGTCTTGGTTCAGAGTCACGCTCACCAACCGGCCTGCCCGCACGCTCAGCCAACCGTTGGCCCGCAACCCCTCGACTGCCTCCATGCATGCTGGGGCGGCCCGGTGCCGGTGAACGTCCCAGAACGGCCGCAGGTGTCGTAGGAACCGCTCCCGGTCGGGCACGCTCAGCCGTTGCCAGAGGAGCGGGGTGATCGGCCGGAGTGAGTCCACCACCTGCCGCCAGTTGCCATCGTTCGCCTCCACCGCTTCCACGCAGCGTCGCACCGCCGCCAGGTACTCGCGGACGGTCGTGGCGTCTTCGATCTCGGGTGGGCGGTGGCCTGGTTCGGCGGGGGCGACGTTCGGATCGTGTGGCTGCGGCATCAACCCGCGGCGAGACAACGCCACTGCCCCAACGACTCCGGCCGGGTGGAGGTCGAGGGCCACATCGAGCATGGTTAACCCGGTGCCGACGAGCAGGGCTGGCAGGTGCTTGGGCACCCGGTCGAGCCACCCCTTCGCCCACGGATCGCGGACATACCATTGGCTCGCCCGGAACTCGGCCGTTAGTTCTGGCGGGTGGGCCGGTGGGTGATGGCCGACCGCTAGCACCACCCGATCCGCCAGCAGCATCCGCCGGTCGGACAGTTCCAGCGTCACCCCCTCGGCCGTTGGTCGGATGTCCCGCACTTCGGCGACCGCCTGCTCCAGGGTGTTTGGGCTGGCTTCGGCCACCGCCTCCGCGAGAGTATCGCCGAGGTATTCCCCATACACCGACCGGGGCACAAATGTCCCCGCGGTCACGCTCGGATCCCGCCGCTGGCAGTAATGCAGGAAGTGGCTCGGGGCGTCGGGGAAGGCCGACATCCGCCCGGCCGGCACGTTCAACAAGTGGTTCGGCGACTGGGTTCCATAGGCGACCCCGCGGGCCATCGCACCGGAGCGGTTCACCATGAGTACCTGAACTGGTCGAGCGGTCTGTGTTCGTAGCAGGTGAACGGCCGTCATCACCCCGCTGAATCCTGCCCCGATCACCGCCACCCGAAACGGTTCAGACATGATCGGCACTCCTTCGCACGAGGTGGAACAACGGGCTGATTGTAGCGAACATGCCGGTGAGTGCCCGCCATCCGGAGGGCGAAGTGCGGGAAGCCGGAGGTGGTGGCGATTCCGGAGGAGTCGGCGGCCGGGGAGCGGTGGACGTTCGCCGACACGGTGGCGGTATGGCCTGTCTGGACGAGGTGATGGCGGTGGACACGTCGGCCGCCCACCTGGTCGGGGCGCTCGGCATGCCGACACGCATCTGGCTGGGCACCATGACCGACCGGCGCTGGGGGACTGAAGGTGAGCAGACGACGTGATGTCATCAGATCCGACTGATTCGGAGAACGCTGATTTGATCCGCCACTTAACAGGCAGGGAAAGAGCGTGGCATTCATCGCCCGCACGGTCGGTTTGACCCGCAAGTCACCGCCCCCGCCCAGTCGCCCTTCGCCGCCGCCCGCCCGGCTCCGATCATCCCGTCGACGGTGCTCCGCCCAGGCGGCCAGACCAGCACCGAGCAGGAACAGCGGTCGGGGAGCGGCAAAGAGACTCGTTGGGGGCGACCGGAACGGGGTCAGTCGTCGTGGTCTTCGCCGCCGCGGGCGACGATGGAGGTCGGCTTGCCGCCCACCTTGAATGTTGCCACCACTTCCCAGGTTTTGATCCGCAGCACGCTCACCGTGCCGTCGCCGGGGTTGGTGAAGAACCCGAAGCGGCGGTCGGCGTCGAACGCAATCGCGTGGTGACCCGAGTGCCCGTCCACCGCACTCTTGCCGACTTTCAGAGTCTTCGCGCTCTTGGCATCGGCGAAGTCGCCGTCTCCGTTCGGGTCGAGGTCGATCACCTCCAGCGTGTCGGCAGCGTCGGAGTCCTTCACCGCGTCGTGGAAGACGATCGCGTACGGCTTCTTATCTGGGGCGATCACACCCTCCGGCGTCAGGGCGGTGGTGCCCTTCGGCCCATTCAAGGGCACGAACACCGGCTTCGGGTCGGCGACCTTCGCGTTCAGGACGGCCAGTTGCGGCTTCTCCTTTCCAGTGGTGAAGAGCACGTGGTGGCCCAGGTCGGCGAACGCGCCGGTGCGGCGGGGCTTATCGCCCTCCTTGCCGAGGTCGAGGTGGTGAACCTTCACCTGATCGGGTTTCAGTTTCAGGTCGGGGTCGGCCTCCACCCAGCAGATGCCATTCATCGGGGCGAAGAACACTTTGCCCGAGTTGGCCGTTGCTCCGTGGATGCCGCCGTGAGGCAGGTGGAAGGTGTAGGTTGGCTCGGTCTTGCTCTCGGCTGTCACCGGAGTGACGTCCACCCGCCCCTTGTTCGGCCCACCGCCGTCGATCCAGCACGAGTAACCGACCTTGTCTTCGACGACGGCCAGGGTGATGTGCCCGCCGCCCCCGACCAGGAACCGCGGGGTGTCTTTCCCGAGCGACTTCGCTGTGTTGGTGGCGTACTTGGCGGGGTCGATGCGGGTGTAGCCGTTGAGTTTGTCGTTGGCGACGAAGAACTTGCCGGCGTAGAGGTAGACGTGGGCTGGGTTCCCCTGCTCCTTGTCGAGGCGGCTGTCGATCACCGCCGGCTTCTTCTTGAACGACCAGTGCCCGTGGTCGCCGTGGTCGGCGTAGCCGACTCCCGACTGAATTGCCACCCACCCGCTCTGGGTGCCGCCGTCGTTGTCGTCTCGCACCCCCAC
>JALOQR010000412.1:3257-5899 GCA_025459365.1 Fimbriiglobus sp. | reverse complement strand
TGCTGAGCAAGGACGAAGGCGGCCGCCACACCCCGTTCTTCAGCGGCTACAAGCCGCAGTTCTACTTCCGCACGACCGACGTGACCGGCTCCATCACCCTCCCGTCCGGTGTCGAAATGTGCATGCCGGGCGACAACGTGAAGGTCACGGTGAAGCTGATGGACGGCATGCCCGTCGCCATGGACGAAGGCCTGCGGTTCGCCATCCGCGAAGGTGGACGTACCGTCGGCTCGGGCGTGGTGACCAAGATCATCGCCTAAGGATGCTGTGAGCCGTGGGCTGTGAGTTGTGGGCCAGATTTGTGACGAGATCCCGCATGGCGGGCGTCCTATCTTGCTCAAAGCCCACAGCCCTCCGCTCGTAGCTGCCACCTACAGGTGCGTAGCTCAACTGGTAGAGCAGCGGTCTCCAAAACCGCAGGTTTCAGGTTCGATTCCTGACGCACCTGCTCGCCGGCGGGGAGTGCGACCATAACCCGCCACGCTGGCCCAAACAGCTGGAAAGACGGTCGGCCCGGTCCGGCCGTCTTGGTATTTTCGGGCTTCGTCCCTCGTCCTCGGCCGTTCGCCCCGGTTGGTATGCGCCATTCGGGCATAGGCCAGGCCCCGAGGACCAAGGACTCAGGACTTCAGGACTAAGGACGAACCGAGCATGTCCACCGCCACTGTCGAACCCACTCCCTCGTTCCCACCCGCCGCCGGGTTCGCTCCCTCCTTGCTGGTCGGCTCACTGGTCGGCTCAGTCATCGTTCTGGCTGGTCTGGTCGCTGGCGGATACGCGGCTGCCACCCTCGTATCAGAGGGAACCCCCTATCTGGAAGTCGCTCGTCTGGGGGTCTACCTACTGGTCGTAGGTGCCGCCATCGCCGTCGCTGGATTCCTGGCAGGCCGTAACCCTACCCGCGGCGTGAGCGGGGGTATCATTCTCACCGTTTCGATCGTGATCGCTGCCGCGTTCCTTGCCGCGGCTTTCGCCGCTAACTTCAAGGACGGCTTGTTCGGCCCTGTCCTCACAGGGGTGACACTGGCCGCCGCGGCCTTCGGTGTGTTCCGTCTGCTCACCTCCCAACAGGGGATTTCATGGTGTCAGGCGGCGGACGATCAGGGTTGGGCAAGTGTCCACAGCCACAAGCGGACGCAGGGTGTACTCGTGCGCCGCTGCGTGATGCTCGGCATCCTGACACTGGGCGTCACCGGTGCTTACGCACTTGGGGTGGCTGCCCCTTTCTCGGCCGCTGCCCGTTCCCTGACCGCCCGTGCCGCCGACGCCAGTACGCAGCCTGCCGCCGACCTCCTCCCTCCACTCAACTACCCGGTACCGTTCGTTGAGGGGCAAGTGATCCCCCTCATCCCGGTCGCCGATCGGACTCTCCCTGCCCTGGTGGTTCTGCTGAGCGTATGGGTGGCCTGGCGGGCGGTGAACGTGCCCGTGTTCGGCGACTTCCTGATCGCCACCGAAGCCGAGATGAACAAGGTGTCGTGGACCTCTCGCCGGCAGCTCATCAAGGACACCATCGTCGTTCTCGTCTTCCTCACTCTGCTCACCCTCTTCCTGTTCGTCATCGACCTGTTCTGGAGCTGGCTGCTCAGCTTGGAGTTCATCGGCATCATCCCCAGCAAAGGAAAGGGCGGCGCGGATGCCGCCGCTGGCAGCCTCAACTGGTAACGGACGACCCCAACCGGGTAGGTGCCGCTTGCCGAGCGGCACTCGATCGCCAACCAGTGCCGCTCGGCAAGCGGCGCCTACCCACCGCCGCACACCGGCCAGAGTCCGCCACCATGACTGACGACCAACCAAACGCCGACGCCTCCCCAGTCGAGACCGACGCCAACGCCGTCATCCCACCGATCGACGCCGAGACCGTCACCTCGCCCGCGGAAGAACCACCACCGACCGACGCCACGACCGAAGTCGAGGCTCCGGTTGAAGGTGAGACTCCGGTTGAAGGCGAGGCTCCGGTTGAAGGCGAGGCTCCCGCGGAGCCGGTTGCTGAGCCGAGCAAGAAGAAGTGGTACGTGGTGAAGGTCGCGAGCGGGCGGGAGGAGTCGATCAAGGCCGCCATAGAGAGGATGGTGAAGATCGAGGCACTCGAGCAGTTCTTCGGCCAGATCGTCATCCCGGTGGAGCGGATCACCGAGGTCAAGAAGGTGACTGAGACGAAGAACGGGCAGAAGGTGACGAAAGAAAAGCGGGTGGTGAAGGAGAAGAAGAAGTTCCCCGGCTACCTGATGGCCGAGGTCGAGTGGACGCCTGACCTGCAGGCCCTGTTCCGCGACACCTCCGGAGTGGGCGACTTCGTTGGCTCCAGCGGGCCGGGGAAGGAGCCGGCCCCGATGTCCGAGCGTGACGTGCAGTCGATGCTGTACGGCATGCTGCCGGACGATCAGAAGGGGAACGTCAAGCCAAAAGCACCAGAGAAGATCAAACTCGATTTCGAGCGGGGCGACAAGGTCCGCATCCGTGAGGGCGCGTTTGCCACTTTCGAGGGTGAGGTCACCAACATCCAGATGCCCAAAGAGGCCGGCGAAACGCCCAAGGTGACGGTCAAGGTGATGGTGCTCGGACGGCACACCGAGATCGACTTGGAGTACTGGCAGGTGGACAAGGTATAGGGCGTGCCATTGGAGCTATGAGGGGCGTGC
>JALOQR010000412.1:0-3248 GCA_025459365.1 Fimbriiglobus sp. | reverse complement strand
CGCACGCCCCTCACAGCGTTTTTGCTCGCTGCGGGAGTCGGTTGTCGTGCGGTACCTCCGCTCACCAACCGACCGCATCTCATCGCCAGCCACGGCCATCCGTTCGCCGACCCGGCAAGGTGTTCTGCTTCCAACCCACGCACCACATCGAGCGGAGGAGCGGGGAAGCCCACGTCCTCCGACACGGGATTTGCCGATTCGTTCGCTTACGGCAGTTTGATGGTCTTCAGGCTCAGCGACTTGTCCTTGCCCTCGACCACGATCACCGCCCGGTCAGCGTCGAGGCGGTCGAGTTGCACCACTCCCTCCAGTTCTTTCACCGTCTCGTAGTTCAGCCCGGCCTTGTCAGCGACTCGCTTCTCCGGGATGCCCTCCGCCTTGTCGATTCCGTCCAGGGCGATCTTCATCACCCCGCGGGCGTTGTTTGCCATCAGCGCATAATCCTTCTTGTCCTTGGTGTACACGATGATGTCGAGCGGGCGGTTCCGGTTGCCCAACTCGGCGAGGGTTGCCCCTTTCACCTTCGTCCCCGGTTTCAGGTCGGCCAGTGGAATCCGCACCAGTGGGGTGCAGGTATACGAGGCGATCAGGTAGTCGGCCCCGCTCACCTTGTACGGCGTGAAGGTGCGGACTGGCGCTTTCGTTTCGAGGGCCCCGTGTGCCCCGTGGTAGATCTCGACGGCGGTGCCCTTATCAGCATCCTTGAACGGCACCGGGATGGCCCGCAGGGTGCTGGCGAACTCCTCGTTCGACAGCCCGGCCACGACCAGTTTACCGTCCACGAACGCCATGCTGGTGATCGCCTCGGCCCGGTTCTTCTCGCTCGCGTTCGGCAGCTTGACGGTGGCGAACATCACGTCCTTGAGTGGGAACTCGCTCACCTTACCACTCTTCCTGTCAAGCTTCATGAGCATCGTGCCGCCCGATTTCCGGCCGCCCGCGAGGAACAGGTTGCCGCTCGCGGGGTTCACCTTCACGTCGCTCACCACTGCGTCTTTTGCTTCCACCCCGATCAACCCGCCGACTGCCTGGCCCAGATCGTTGATGGTCAGATCGTCGGCGCCGGCCGACGTGGTGTCGCCGGTGGCGATGGCAGTGATACTGCCGGACATCGGATCACCGACGTACAGCACCCCGTCGGGGCCGAAGGCGAGGGCGGAGATCGCTTTGAACTCCGGCGTCCCCTTGGACATGCCGGCGGTGGGGTTGGCGGCGGCGGCGACGGTGCCCCCGGCGACGGCCAGCAGGGCGGCGAACAACTTCCTCATGACGACTCCCCGAGGTGGAAAGGTGGGCGGGGTGTGACCCGCCAGGGTCCATGATGCGCCAGGGGAGGCGACCGGACCAATGAGAAATGCGGGGTTGGCGGGCGGACACCCGTTTACTTCTTCATCGGGAACTTCGGCAACTCGACCTTCTTGATGCTTTGAAGATACTCCAGCAGTTCCTTCGCCTTCTCTCCGCCGGCGTTGGCGTGCCAGTGCAAGCCGAACCCGTGCGGCCCTTTAGCGTCGATCAACTTCGGTTGCAGTGTCAACAATGCCTTTACCACAGCGAGTTGGCCGAGCATGGTGGCGGCGAACAGATCGACCCGCGCACCCTGCTCGATGAGGAACTCAGCAATGTCGCGGCGGCCCATGTGCGACGCCCCACCGAGGGCCGTTTCCCAGTCGCCCCCGCCCCAGTCCATCGCCGCGTTCAGCAGGGCCGGCTCCTTCGCCAGCAACTTCTTCACCATGTCGAGGTTGTCGTGGGCGTAGATGACGAAGTCTTGCACCAGCAGGCGGTTCACCTGGGGTTTTTTCCAGCCCGGTTTGAAGGCTGGGGCGTCGTAGTCGCGGGTGAACTCGGCCTCGATTGGGCCTGCCGGCTTGGGCGTATCTTTCTTGTCGTCGGCGGCATCCGCGACAGCAGGAACGACGGCCGCGCCGGCCACGGCCCCAACGGCCAGGGCGAAGTCGCGGCGGGATATGGGGTCGGACATGGTAGCCTCCGGGCGGGTCGTGGTTACGTCTTGCGATACAGCTTACTTGGCAGGCCGAGCTTGTTCATCCAGTACCCGCCGACGGTCGTGACGGTACGAAGGCCGTAGGTGAGGCTCCGCTTGAAGTTGATGCTGCTCGCCTCGTCGAAGTACCGCACTGGCACCGGAACGTCGCCGAGGCGGAAGCCGAACCGCACCGCCTGACAGAGGAACTGGGTGTCGAATACGAAGTCGTTGCTGTTTCGCTCGAAGGGGATGGTCTCGAGCACGCTTCGGCGGTAGACGCGGAACCCGCTATGAAACTCGCCCAGGTTCTGCCCGAGTAGGACGTTCTCGAACAGGGTGAGCGCCCGGTTGCTCACGTACTTCCACCACGGCATACCGCACCCGACCGCCTCGGCCCGCGTGCGGATGCGGTTGCCCAGAATGACATCGCAGATGCCGAGTTCGATCATGCCTACGGCATGCGGGATGACACGGGCGTCGTACTGGTAATCAGGGTGGATCATCACCACCACGTCGGCTCCATGCTCCAGGCAGTAGCGGTAGCACGTTTTCTGGTTGCCGCCGTAGCCTGTGTTCTTGTCGTGGACGATGACCGTCAGGCCCATTTCGCGGGCCAGTTGCACCGTGCGGTCCTTGCTCCCATCGTCCACCAGTAAGATTTCGTCTACGCTGCCGGGGGGGATGTCGCCGACCGTGGCGGCGAGCGTCCGCTCGGCGTTGTACGCCGGGAGAACCGCGATCACCTTGTGCTTCCGCTTCTCCGGAACCGCCTCTGGGGCGATCACTTCGCGGACGTGGAACGGATCGCGGGAGGGGTTGAGTGGTGGGCGGTCGAGAAGGGCGGTCATGGATGCGGCGTCTTGGGTGTGATGTTCAATTTACGGACGGATGTCGGCCGGGGCACCCATACCCGATGCAGCGGGCCGGGGATTATTCCCAATGAGCGTGACGGTACGCCCTTTGCGGAGGCGGGAACACCTCCTTCGGAGAGCCGCCATGAGTGCTGCCGATGTCCGCCCGCCGGAACACCGCAAGGATCGCACGTTGTGGAAACAGGGAGCCGGAGTGGGGGCGGTCGTGGGGGGCGGGTTCGCCCTGTGCCTGGCTCTGGGCATGGTGTGGGAACTGTTCCCTCCGCCGTATAGCCTACTGCACGTAGCCGGGCAGGCGGCGATGACGCTGGCCGGCGGTGTGGCCGGGGCGGTGTTCGGGGCGATCTTCGGGTGGGCGGTGCCGGTGTGGGAGACGACCTACGAGT
>JALOQR010000122.1 GCA_025459365.1 Fimbriiglobus sp. | reverse complement strand
GAGGGCATCTACACCGCCGGCGGGCTGATGAAACTAGCGGACGGCAAGATGACCGCCTGCCTACTCCTCGACCACACGAAGGGCAAAGACCTGCCGACCGAGTTCGCCGCGCCCAAGGGGAGCGGGTTCGTGCTGCTCGAGTTGAAGGACACCGTCGACAAGCGGAAGGCGCCCGAAGATCCCCTCCGCAAGCTGATGGAGAAGGACGGGTACGTCGCCGTCCCGCTCGAACGTGAGGCGGACGGCGAACGGATCGTGACGGCCGAGGCGGGGGATGAATCGCTCCGGCTGTTCCTCGACACCGGCGCAGGCGGCACGGTGATCGACAAGGGGCGGATCAAGAAAGCGGGTGGGCAGCTCGTGGGGAAGGCCGAGGTGTCTGGTTTGGGGGGAGTGGAGAAGGGCGAATTGCACGCGCTGCGTGCCCTCCGCATCGGCGACTACGACGTCCGCGCGACCCACCCGGTCCTCTACGCCACCACCGCCGACCTGTCGGGGATGAACAAGGCGCGGGCCGACGACAAGAAGAAGCCGCTCGACGGCATCCTCGGGCACGCCGACCTGCGGAACGGGTCGGCTGTCATCGACCTGCACAGCAACACCCTGTACCTCCGGCCGCTGAAGAAAACACTCCTGCCGAAGTTGCAGGGCAAGTGGGTGGCGACCAGGTGGGAGTCGGAAGGGCAGTCCGGGCGGTACGCTCCTGGCGACGGGCCGGTGGCCGAGTTCACCGCCGACCGGCACACCTTCGCCGTCGGCAAAGACAAGGACGAAAGGGGATACCAGGTGATCGACGACGGGCGGTCGTTCGTCCTGGGGCTGTACGACCCGAAGAAGAAGGAGACCGACGGCGACTTCGCCTGGGAGTCTCATTTCTTCTTCCGGCTCGATGACGGCAAACTGCGGATGCTGCGGTACAACACCAACATGCCGAAGGGGCCGCCGGCCGACTTCGCCGCCACAAAGGGGAGCGGGCTTCTCCTACTCGAGTTCGAGAAGGCGAAGTGAAAGTGTGTCCTGAAACCTTGGGTGTGGTTCGGACATCGGGTGGTGGTCACCACCAAGTTGAGCAAGTTCAGGAAGGGGATCGACAGCCTACTTAGGGTGTCATTTTCAGACATTCTAACTATTTACGAGATTGGCTTCTCGCCGAATCAGGTTCCTCGCCCGAAGTGGTTGTTTCACAAAGACTACGGATGAGGCTCTGGCCATCCGACAACCCAATTCCGTAGGTCCAAGGGCGGATTTCCGCGATCTTTCGGGTGGCGGTGGCAGGGGGGGGTATGTGTGTGGCAGGTGGCAGTGTGGCAGAGAGGGGGGGGGAGCCGTGGCTGACGCTGTGCGCCGGAAGCGAGTTTGTCCCTCGCACATCCGTCGGTGCAAGGGTTGTACCACTCCACTGCTCCCATCGACCTGTGAACTGCCTGCCTGCTCCTCGCTCACACGATGGAAAGAACCGCGACCGTCAGCGGTAAGTGGCCGAAGCCAAACACCACCGACAGTCGCGGCATCATCAGGGGGTGAACGAGGACGTCACTTCCCGATCGGTTTGCCTTCGGGAGTCATGGCTCGCTTCGGGTACGGCGGCCGCTTGATCTCCTTTTTCGGCTGGTTCTTCAACGCTTCCAGGGCCAGTTCAATGGCCTTCTCCAGTTGCGGATCCTTGCCAGCGTTCACCAGCTTGGGGAGCATGTCCACGTCGTAGTCCGGGGGCACGCCCTCGTTCTCGACGATGAACCCGTTCTCCGGGTCCCAGATGGCGAAGTTCGGGGCCGTGACGTTGCCGCCGTCCATGAGCGTTGGGTAACCGCTGATACCGACCAGCCCGCCCCATGTTCGCTTGCCCACCACCGGACCCACCTTGAACTTCTTGAACATGTGCGGGAGCATGTCGCCTCCACTGCCGGCACCCTCGTCGGCGATCATCACCTTCGGCCCGAACACCGCAGCACTCGGGCTACGCCATTCGCTGCCATACCGTGGCGCCCAGTAGCTGGCGAACGGGCGGGTGAGGGCCTCGATGTAGTAGTCGGCGATCTGCCCGCCGCTGTTGAACCGCTCGTCGATGATGAGCGCGTCCTTGTCCACCTGGGGGTAGAAGTACCGCTTGAAGTACGCCACCCCCTGGCCGGCGGTGTCCGGGACATACACGTAGCCCACTTTTCCGCCAGTGGCTTTTTCCACCTTGCGGAGGTTGCCCTCGATCCACTCGCGGTTACGGAGGGCCAGTTCGTTCGCCAGCGGTTCCACTGTCACTGTCCGGCTGTTCTTGCCGTCAGCCGTCGGCCCGACGGTGAGTTCCACCGACTTGCCGGCGGTGTTCTCGAACAGGCTGTAGATCTCCATTCCGGCCTTCAGATCAACGCCCCGCACGGCGAGGAGGAACTCGCCCTCCTTTACGTTCACTCCAGGGGCGGTGAGCGGACTGCGCAGGCTTTCAGTGAAGTTCAGCCCGCTGTAAATCTTGCTGAAGAAGTAACGGCCATCTTTCACTCCGTAGTCGGCACCGAGCAACCCGCCGCTCACCGTCTTTTTCTCTACGGCTCGTTCGCCTGGCGTGGTGTAGCTGTGCCCGACTGCCAATTCGCTGAGCATCCAGGCAATCACCTTGTACAGGTCGCCGCCGTTGTTCACGTGATCGAGGAACGGCTCGTATTTCTTCTTCACCGCCGGCCAGTCGGCACCGTGCATGTTCGGGTCGTAGAAGAAGTCGCGGTTGATCCGCCAAGCTTCCGTGAAGATCTGCTTCCACTCGACCCGCGGATCGACGCGAACTTCGACTACATCGAGGTTCAGTTTCTTGCCACCGCCGCCCGCGGCCGCACCCCCACTCGGAAGGCTGATGCCGCCACCACCGCCCATTGTGCTGCCGACGTACCACTCCCCGCCGGAGTTGTACAGCATCTTGCTGCCGTCCGGAGTGAGTTCGTAGCTGCCAACGCCCGACTGCACCGGGGTGACCTTGCGAGCCGACACATCGAATTTCACCAGGGAACTGCCGCCAAACCCGGCCGCACCACGCCCGCCCTCGCCACCTTCACTCCGGGCAAGCATGAAAACAGCGTTGGCCGCGCCGGCCTGCAGGTTGAAGTAGTTGCCACTGGGCACCGGACAGGCAATGATGCGCTGATCGACGCCTTCGAAGTCGATGGCAAACTTGGCGGAGGCCGGCTTCGGCTCCACTTTCTGTTCGTCCTTCTTCGGTTCCTCTTTCTTCTCCCCTTCTTTCTTCGGTTCCTCTTTCTTCGGCTCCTCGGCGCCGGGCTTTTTGCCAGGGTCGGCCGGTTTCTCTCGTGGGTCGGTCGGGGGCACCGGTCGCGGGGGGAAGGCGGGCAGCGTCTGCGGGCCTTTCTCTTCGTCCGACTCCTTGAGGAACGGCGATGGGGTCGTCTTCTGGAGGATGGCCATGTACAGGCCGAACCGTGGGCGGGCGGTGTCGGAAGCACTCTGGCTAAACCCGTGCTTGCTCATGCCGGTGTTGTCAGACGACAGGAAATAAAGATACTTCCCGCCAGCGTCGAAGACCGGGTTGGTCGCCTCGCTCTTGCCGTCAGTGATCGGGAACGATTTGTTCTGCTCCAGGCTGTAGGCGAATACCTGCGAGATTTTCGCAGGCGTCTCCATCGCGTAGGTGATCCAGTTGTTGTCCGGCGACCAGTTCGACACGTGGAACCCACCGAACCGCCCTTCCATGTTGGTGACGACTTTCGTGATCTTCGTGGTCGCCACGTCCATCCAGTAGAGCGTCTGTGAGTTGTCGACAATGAGTAGCTTCTTGCTATCTCAGCTCCACGCGAGGCTGTAGTAGAATCCACTACCGCTCAGTTTCACTTTCTTCGAGTCGCCCTTGCCAGCCTGTGGAGCGAGTACCAGATGGTATTCGCCGCCGTCGTCGCTGAAGTAGGCGATGGTCTTTCCGTCCGGGCTCCAGGCCGGGCTACGCTCGTGGACGCCGGTGGTGTTCGTCAGGTTTCGCGGGTCACCCTTGTCGGCTGGCACTGTCACGATCTCGCCGCGGAACTCGACCGCCACCCGGGCCCCGCTCGGAGACACGCTGGCATCGCGGGCGTATTTGCTTCCCTTGGCGAACCGCGCCCTCGCCTCCGGCGAGTCGGCGTGGATGGCCACCTTGAGCCGCGTCGGTGTCTGACCGGGCTTCATGGTGTGCAGCCACCCAGCCTGCTCCAGAATGAGCGTATCCTTGCCGTCGTAACTGATATCCAGCACGGGGAAATCCTTGAACTCAGTCACCGGCTTCACATCGTCGGTCGTCGGCTTTGCTCCGTTCGGCTTGAAGGAGAACACGTTGTACTCGCCGCCGCGGTCGGAGCGGAAGTAGATGGTGTCGCCCACCCAGTTCGGATCAAGGTCATTGCAGCGGTCTTTCGGCTGCGGAATTTCGACGATTTCGTAAGTCTTGGCGTCCATCACCCAGATGCGGCTGTGGGTGCCCCCGCGGTAGTTCTTCCACTGGGCAGTGGCGTCTCGCACTGGGGTATAGGCGATGAATTTCCCATCGGGCGAGAAACTGGCTTCAAAGCCCCATGGGATCGGCAGTTGTTCGGGCATGCCACCCTTCACATCAACCGCCCACAGTTGCGAGTGGCGGCTGCTGTACACCGTACGTGGGGAGCTAAACAGGATTTTGCCTTCCGGTGTGAACCCGCGAACAGTGTCGGCGGCCGGGTGAAACGTGATACGGGTAGGTGTGCCGCCGTCGGATGGGATGGTGTAGACATCCGTGTTGCCGTCATACATCGCGCTGAAGGCGATGAATGACCCATCCTTGCTGAACGCTGGATACGACTCGACGCCCGCGTCGGTGGTGAGCCGTTTTGGGTTCTTGCCGTCACGGTCGGCGACCCACAGGTCTTCGCCGTAAACGAACGCGATCTTGTTCGGGCCGATGGCGGGGCGAGACAGCAAACGCACGTCGTCGCCGGCGGTGGCGGTCAGCCCAGCAGCGAGGCACGCCAGCAGGGCGAGGGTGAACTTCCTCATCGGGGGCAGCACTCCGTGAAGGAAAGGAATCGGGCGACAGTGGGATGATACGTGAGATGGTCTGGCCCGGTCAGACACTCAGGTGCCCCAGGGCGAGCAGGCCGTAGTACGTGTACTCGACATCGAGTGTGTCGTCGGCCCAGGTACCGTGGAACCCGCCCTTGCTCGTCCAAAGGGTATCGATGAAATCGAGGCATGGCTCGCGGATGGGTTCGAGGTTGACCTGCAAGCCCGCGAGGGCGTGCAACGCGGTCGCGGTGCTCAGCAGATCGGGCATGGGGGCGAGCGGGGTGGCAAAGAACCCGCCGTCGGCCGTATGGCGAGACAACAGCCAGTCCTCAATGCCCGGCGGAATCGGCATGTGGTACTGCCTCAGCAGCGTGACTGCCGCAGCGGTGGACGGGGTCAGGCCCATTGGCACATCGAGTTGGTTGGCGTAACCGCCGTCCGCCGCCCGCAGGCGATTCACGCAGTTCACTACCCCTGGCACGTCGGGCAGGTCGCGGCCCAAGTCCTGATACGCACCGAGCGCCAGGAAGCAGCCGTAGATGGTCCCATCCTGCTCGCCTACCTCCTGGGCGTATCCGCCATCGGCAGAGCGGAACGACTCCACTTTTTGGAGGATCGCGTCAGCTGGGATATGCTTGTGTTCGCCGTTCGGCATGCCAGCCCAGCAACGGCAGAGGCAGGAGAGATGAACGAAATCGAGTTCTTCGCCGGCGCCCTGTTTCTTCAGATAAGTCAGCACCTGGGCGATTGGCAGATCAGCCCGGAGGGCAAACAGCCCCTCCAGGCCAAACACCGTGTAGTAGAGATCCGGGTTCCCTGCCCGGTCGGCAAACCCACCGGCTGGGGTGATTTGACTCCGCAGGTAGTCCCGCACCAGGTCGGTACTGTCACCCAGCAGTTTCGGCGACAGTCGAGCCACTTGGAGCATTTCGAGCCTCGAACTCACTGCACCACCCCTTCACCTCGACGCCGAAGATCTTGCTCACCACTCGTCGTAGTAGCCCCTTCAGGCTTGGGCTATCGACGGCTTCCAGCGTGCGAACCGCCTGCTCTTTGTACGACTCCATCATCTGCCGCGAGCGTTCGGTCGCCCCGAGGCGGTCCACCACCTCTTTTGCTTCCACCGCACTAAACCCGGCTGCCCGACGCCACACGCCTTCGAGCAGTTCGCGGTCTTTCCCCTTCGCTCGGGAGTAGGCTTCGGCGAGGGGGAAGGCGGGGCGGGCTGCGGTGATGTCGTCACCGTCGCAGTTGGTCAGGTCGTCGATGTCGTCGTGGATCTGGTAGGCGATGCCGAGGGCTTCGCTATACGCGGTGAGAGTCTGGTGCAACTCTGCGTCGGCACCCGCGAACGCCGCTCCGAGCCGCAGGGCCACTTCGAAGGCCGGAGCCGTTTTGCGGCGGTGGATGTCGGCCACTTCCACCTGGGTGAGCGGGCGGGGGTTGTTTGCCCACGTCAACTCCGCCCCTTGGCCGAGGCAGAGTGCACGGTGCCCTTCGGCGGCGATCTTGATCATGAGTGCACGAACCGCCGGCGTGGCGTCGGTCTCAGCGATCAGTCGGTAGCCTTCGCCGAGCAACAGGTCGCCGACGTTCAGCGCCACCGGCACTCCGTGTTCGGCGTGAACCGTCGCTTCGCCGTAGCGGAGGTCGTCACCGTCCTCGATGTCGTCGTGGATGAGGCTCGCCTTGTGGAAGCACTCGACCGCGACGGCGAGTTTCTTCAGGTCGGTCGGGAAGGGTACGTCCTGATCGTCTTGGAGAGCCTTCCACGCGCACGCTGCCAGGAAGGGTCGCCAGCGCTTGCCGGACTTCGCCAGCCATGCCCGGCCGATCCGCTCGCTTTCGCTATCGCCCGACCCCATCAGTTGGGCCAGTGATTCTTGCGTGAACCACGTATCCACCTCGTCGCGGACGGCGTCGAGGTCCATGCGGTGGGTGCGGTCGTCGCTGCTCAAGTGGATGTACTCCCACACCCACTCGACATCCACGCCGGTGTCCTTGCAGTCGTCGTTTAGTAGCGGGATGGCGACGCCGGGGATGGCAGCCGATTCCATATACGGGAACGCCCGCTCCAGCACCGACAGGCACGACACGCCGAGAATGGCGTCGATCTTGCCCGTCGAGATGATGGCCATGACGAGCGCCGAGCCTTCGGCGGTGAGCACCGCGTAGCCGAGTTTCTCGGCCTCGTTCTGCAAGTCCTGGATGGTGCAGAGACCGCACTGTTTGCACAGCAGGCCAAACTCATCGAACGGGGCGGGGCATCGGTCTTCGACTCGCAGGCACTTGGGCAGCAACAGCAACCGGCGGTCGTAGGGCACGGACGCAAGGGCCTCGCGGTTGGCTTCGCCGTTGATGACCACTGCCACATAGCCGGCATACTTCGAGTCGAGGCCCGAGTAGGCGATCAACTTGGCAGCGTGCTTGCGCAATTCCTCTAGCGACAGCGGGATGACCGGCTTCTCCCGGGCGACGTACCGCTGGGCGAGCGTGCGGATCAATTCCCGCTGCTCCTTCGTCTGGGGCACGGTTTCCTGCGGCGGCCGGTCCTTCACCATCGGAACCGCACGGGGCAGGGTGAGCAGGGGGAGTTGCATGTGGAATCCAAACGTTCGTGTGGCTCAGGATACCCAGGCCTCACAGCCTGGGCTACATTCGACGGCCGGTCCGCGGCTGGGAGAATCCCTTCGTTCTGAGAATCAACCCTCCGCCATTCCCCAGAGATCATGTGTATGCTCCGAACCCGAAAAACCAGTGCTTCTTCGCAAACCTGTATGCCCAGTGTTCTTCGGGGATCTCGTTCCCGGGGTTGCTCTGACTGTTCCGCGGGGTCATCCGCTCGACCTCGGTCATCGCGCTCTTCCGCGCCGTCGTATCCTTCGCACCGTGTTTGATCACCAGTTCCTTGATCAACTGCGGCCTCTCAAGCACGATGCACCCGCGGGTCACCTTCGCCGATTCTTCGCGGAACTCCTTGAGGAATGCCGACTGCGTGAGCAGGTCGTACACGTTCTTCTTGCTCGTGTTGATGTTCTCGGTGGCGAATTGGATGATCGGGCACGGCTCGACGTCTCCCCACGGGCCGATATGGTGGCTTACGCCGGTGGCCATCGGGCAGAGCGCCTGGCCCTGGTCGTCCCAGTACGGATCGACAATCGCAATGGGTAACTTCGCCCGCATCTGCACGCCGAAGCGGCGAACATGCAATACCTGTTCAGGGGTAAGCGCCAGGTCGAAGTTGGGGTCGGGGCCGACGGGGCGGTAGGTGTGGAACCAGGCATAGTGAACGCCGAGCGAGATGAGCTTCTTCAACCACTCCTCGCTCACCAGGTCGATGTTCGTGCGGCAGATGCTGCTCGCCACGCCGATCACCAGCCCGTTCTTGCGGCAGTTCTCCAACCCGGCGAGTGTGCGGTTCAGCACGTCCGAGCGCCCGCGGCGCTGGTCACTGACCTCCGCCCCGCCTTCGATGCTAATCAGCGGCGTGACGTTGCCGGCCTTGTTCAGCCGTGCAGCAACTTTGTCGGTGATCAACTGCCCGTTGGTGAACACCTGGAAGTAGCAGTCCGGGTGGGCGTCGAACACGTCGAGTATGTGCGGGTGCATAAATGGCTCCCCGCCCAGAATGCCGAAGTAGCTGTTCCCCTTCCGCTTAGCGTCCCGGATGACGCGGTTGAGCGTGTCCTTGTCGATGACGTTCTGTTTGGCCGCCACTTCGACCCAGCAGCCCTGGCAACGCAAGTTGCAGCTGTTGATGACGCTGATGAACAAGAATGGTGGGAAATGGATGCCCCGCTTCAAGCGGCTCTTGAACCGCTCGACCGACACCATTCCTTTCAGCCCGAAGTTGAAGCCGAGTTTCCACAGCAGACGGGGTTCCACCGTGGTGAGCATCCGCTTGGCGAAGCTGAAAATCATGAGTTCTCCGTCGCGCTCGTCTGCGCCTCGCGGTTAACCGCCAGTGCGGCTTGGGCCTTCGCGTTCGCCTCGGCCGCCTTGCGTTGAATCTCGTCCGGGCTTGGCAGGCTGGCGAACACCTCCGGCGGGATGTCGAGCTTCTCGCCGAGTTTCACCAGGCATTTCTGGCGTTCTTCCAGGGCCTTGTCAGCATCGCGTTCTTTGCTGAACCGGCTCTTGAACTTGGCGTTGCGGTCGCGAAGGGCGGCGTAGATGTCGCCCCCGAGCAGGGACGAGATGTCCACCTTCATACTCTCGCGGCGGACGTCGTCGGCGCTCACCACGTCGCCGTTGATCGGGCCGTGGCGGTACTTGGGGAACAAGATGGCGACTTCCGGGCAGACCCGCGAACAGGCCGGGCAGTCGGTCTTGCACTTGTTGTTGTTCTGGACCTGAATCTTGCCTTCGTTCACGCCGTAGACGTCGAAGAGACAGAACGATAGGCACTGCATGCAGTTGGTGCAGCGGTCGTAGTCGATGACCGGGAACCACGGCTTCCACTTCGGCGGCTCGGGGATGCTCGCCGCGGCCCGCACCTGCACCGCCAACTCCACCCCCTCGTCGGCCGACTTGCCGGCCACGTTGCGGAAGTACACGTTCACTCCGCCTTCCGTCGTCGCGTGATCGGGTTGCTCGTCGGTGAAGTGGCCGAGCACCAACAAGGTGCCGGCGATGATGTTGCCGGCCGACCCGCCAGGCCGAACGACGCTCACCGTCAGTCCCTTCGCCAACAGGGCCGTAACGAGGGCAGTTCGCCCGCCGGGTGGGAACGGGTCTGCCCCGGTGCCTTCGTACACGGCCACGCGGAACGCGGCGGCAGACGCCGGCGGCGGGGCGGAGAGCGGTAGCGGCAGGGGGATGCTCATGGGGTCGCCGGCGGTTCCAGGAGTTTGGCCACCACCGCGTCGGCGGTGTCGGTCCGCATGTTCAGTACTTCGGCGGTGTCGGGCAGTTTCACCCCGACGGCGTGGAACAGCCACTTCACCGCCCGCGGGTAGCATGCGGCGATTTTCAGGTTCGCGTCCGCCGCCAGTTCTGCCAGGCACGGGTCTTTCTTCGCGCTCATCTCGCACAGGTCGGGCACGGCGTCGAACGGGATGTCCGATTCGGTCAGCTGCTTCAGCACTTCGTCCTTCGTCGCCTTGGGCACGACGTTGGCGTAGGTGCAGTGGCAGTACAGGACTCGCAGAGGTTTCATGGCTCTCGCTCGTCTGCGCCTCGCGGTTAACCGTTGGTGTCGCGGTGTGTCGGCACGGGCCGACCCGGCCGGAACGCTTCGGCGTGTTCGACGTCGCTTTCCAGACCCAGCGACTTCGCCGTCGCTTCGAGCACCCGTTCGGTCGTCGCCCGCAGGATCGTCGGGTCGGCCTCGGCACGCAGGTTGATAATGAGTTCGCCCGACTCGATGTCGTCCTGCAACTCGTGGGACGCTTCCGATTTTCCGTCCGTGCGGGTGAGGTTGATCACCGCCAAGTCGTTCCCCTCGTAGGGCGACAGGGTGGCTTTCAGGTGGGCCACCTCGAACCCGCTTGCCTGCAGTTCGGCGTGCAGGGCGGCCATTAGTCTCGCCACGAAGCCGTTGCCGTCGAACAGCCCCGGCGAGTTCACGCTGGCGGTGACGTTCACCCAGCCGAGCAGTGCTTCGCCGTCGGCGTAGGTGTCGTAGTCCACTTCCATCGCCGGCCGGGTGCCCTGCTCGCCCTCGATCAGCCCGGCCCACTCGTCGATGCCCGTCCCCTGCTTCGCACTGGTGCAGACGATCTTCGCCTGCGGGAATTCCGAGTGCAACGCCGCGGTCAACCGTCTCACCCGCTCTTCATCGAGCGTGTCCACCTTGTTGATGACGATGACGTCGGCCTCTTCGAGTTGCTTGCGGTAGATGTACACCACCTTCGGCGAGAAGGATTTGCCGCTCGCCAGCCCGAGGATTCGCTCGGCCCGCACCGGATCGACCAGCACGCTGAACGGGGCGATGCTGAACTGTTCACCGTACATCCGCCGCAGCGGATAGGCGACCGTCGCTACCAGATCGGTGCAACTTCCCACCGGCTCGGCCAGGAACACGTTCGGCCGCTCCTGCTCGCTCAGCTTCTCGGCCGCGTCCGTCAGGCTGTTGAACCGGCAGCAGAAGCACCCGCCGGTGATCTCCTCCACTGGGAAGTCGTGGTTGGCGAGCATGGTGGTATCCACCAGACCGACCGACTGATCGTTGGTGATCAGCCCGACCCGCAGGCCCTGCTCGCGGAACCGCTCACCGAGGCGGAGCAACGCCGTCGTCTTCCCCGCACCGAGGAAGCCGCCGACCATGATGTAGCGGGCCTTGCCCATGTCAGTCTCCCACCTCGTCGGTCGGCGGCTTGTCCATCATCGCTTCCTTGCCTTGAATCCGATCGATCGCCAGGTCCAGTAGCCGGGTGTACCCGGTGGCGTCCACCGCTCGCGGGTCGGGCGTGCCCCGCACCTCGAACAGCCAGCCTTCGTTGTACGGGTCGATGTCGAACCGGCGCGGGTCGGTTTCGAGCACCGGGTTGCCCCGCACGAAGGTACCGTCGGCCGGGGCGTACACGTCCGAGGTCGCCTTGAACGCCTCGATCCAGCCGATGATGTCACCCAATTCAAACGCCTGCCCTGGTTTTACCTCGAAGCCGTACTCCACGAGGTCGCCGAGCATCCGCTGGGCGAATCGTGTCACGCCCGCACGCCACAGGCCAGGTTCCACCTCCCGCAACCAAAAGTGGCCAGGGGTGTAGAGTCGGTCGGACGGCAGCTTGGTGCTGAACCGGGAGCGGCGGTAAGAGATGGAACAGGCGGCGGGGTTCGACATCGGCGGCCCGGCGGGTGGGGTCGTCACGATCAACGATATTACCCGACCGGCGTCGTGGCCTTACGTGGAAACGGGAGAAAACCTCAGCCCCGGCCCGGTTAACTGGGGTCGGTCGCCGACTGTTCGTCAAACACGTTTTCGGCGATTCGTGGAACGTGTTGCACGGATCG
>JALOQR010000411.1 GCA_025459365.1 Fimbriiglobus sp. | reverse complement strand
TCGTGACGGTCACCAGCCCGCTGACGCGGGCCGCTCGCCAAAGGCCGGGCGAGCGGGGGGCGTTAGCCCCCTGGTTTGGACCCCAAGGCGAGCGGGGGGTGTTAGCGCCCTGGTTCGGTGACCGTCACCAGCCCGCTGACGCGGGCCGCTCGCCAAAGTGACGGTCACCAGCCCGCTGACGCGGGCCGCTCGCCAAAGGCCAGGCGAGCGGGGGGCGTTAGCCCCCTGGTTCAGTGACCGCAACCAGCCCGCTGACGCGGGCCGCTTGCCGGACTGGTGACCCGAGGTGTTCAGGTGGATCGCCATTGGTTGCTGACTTGGACGACCTACGGCACTTGGCTGCCGGGTGACGCCCGTGGATTCGTGAGTAACGTCCCTCACCCTTCCGGGGTGTCGGTCCGGCACAACCGGCCGCAGAGTACGCCCGAAGCGGACGTGCCGTGGATGCGGTCGCAGGCCGCCGCGTTGCTGGTCTCGGAGCCTGTCCGCCTGACACGCGGTCAAGCGGAGGTGGTATGTGACCAGTTTTACGAAACGGCTCGTGTCCGCGGGTGGGAACTCGCCGCCGCGGCGGTCATGGCGAACCACGTCCACCTCGTCGTCGGAGTGCGAGGGGACCCCGAACCCGGTTCGCTCCTGCGGGATTTCAAGAGCTATGCCAGCCGGCAACTGAACCTGCGGTTCGGTCGCCGCGCCCGCTGGTGGACCGAAGGTGGCTCGACGCGGAAGTTGCCAGACGCAAACGCGGTGCGAACCGCCGTCGAGTACGTCCTGACTCAAGAGTACCCGTTGGTCGTCCGCCGCAACTCCGGCGAGCGGCCCGCGTGAGCGGGCTGATGGTCGTTACCAGCCCGCTCGCCGAGAGGCCACCAACCCGCTGACGCGGGCCGCTCGCCGAGAGGTTAGCGGGCCGCTCGCCGAGAGGCCACCAACCCGCTCACGCGGGCCGCTCGCCGGCACCGCCCGACAGTCACGAACCATCCCGCTCACGCAGGCCGTTCGCCCCGAGGCCCCGCCATGCCCCGCTTCCGCCTCGCCCTCGCCCTCGCCGTGCTTGCCGCCCCGGTGTTCGCCTACGTCGAGGCACCGCAGAGTTTCGGCTCGGTCGTTCAGCAGTCGACCGTCATCTGCGTCATGGTGGTGGAGAAGGTAGACAAGAACAACCAGCTCATCATCTACCGCAAGGTGACAGACCTGAAAGGGAAGATGGCGCAAACCACCATCAAGCACAACATCGGCAAGAACGGCCTCCGCCCCGGCGAGTGGCAGGAGATCATGAACTGGGCCGAGGTGGGCAAGACGGCCGTGTTCTTCCACAACGGCAGCGCGTCCGAAACGTTCATCGGCAACAACTGGTATCAGGCGTACCCGAACGGCGAGTGGTGGGGCATGACGCACGCCGAGCCGTTCCTCCTGCGGAGTTACTACGGCAAGCCAGACAAGTGTGCCCAGGCGGTGAAGGAGATCCTCGAGAACAAGGAAGTCGTGGTGCCGTGCATGGTGGACGGCGACAAGGAACTGCTGCACAAGAAGACGGCCAAGGTGCAGCGCGTGAAGGCGAGCCTGAAGCTGCTCGACTACAACCCGAAGCGAGACTTCGTGGCGTGGGGCGGCGCGAACGACGACGTGCGGAAACTGGCCGGCTGGCCGGGGTTCGACAAACTCGCCTCCCTCGGTAAGGGCGAAGCCGAGGCCCAGGCGGTGAGCGTGCTCGATATCGACGGCGACGGTAAGCCGGACGTCGGCCTGTGCGGCGCGAACAAAGTGTACCTGATGCTGCAAGGAGACGACGGATTCAGCGAAGCGACGCTGCCGGGGTTCAGCGGTGGTGCCCGCGCGGCCGTGTGGTCCGACTTCACTGGCGATGGCCGGCCCGACTTACTTCTCGCCACCACTTCTGGCCCGCGACTGTTCACCAACCTCGGTAAAGGGACCTTCCGCGACGACACACGTCTGCTCCCGGTCGAACCCGGTTATCACCTCACCGCTGCCGCGTGGGGCGACTTTGACAACGATGGCAAACCCGATGTGCTGCTCGCCAACGGTGCCCATGGCCTGCGGGTGTACCTGAACCGCCGGCCTGACGACGCCATCGCCAAGACCGCCCCGCCGAAACTCGGCCCGTGGTACGCCCTTGGCCCGTTCCGCAACATGAAGGACGTGCCCAAGACCCACGAAACGGAGTTCGAGCCGGAGCAGGAACTGACCAGGGACATCGACCCGGAGAAGGTGTACAAGGGCAAGCGCGACACAGAGATCCAGTGGGCAAAGAAGGAGTGGGAAGACGGCGGGGTATCGAATCTCGCCGACTTCGGGGCGAACTGTGCCACGTACCTGTACCGCGAGATCGAGACGGCCGCCGCCGCCGAGTTGCCTGTGTCGCTCGGGTTCAACGAGTCGCTCGCCGTGTGGCTGAATGGCGAGAAACTCCACACCGAAACCGCCAGTCACACTCCCGCGCCGGGGCAGGTAACCAAGACGCTCAAGCTCAAGCCGGGGAAGAACCGGCTGCTGATGAAGGTGAGCCACGGTGAGGGGGAGTATGGGTTTTTCTTCGGCACCGGGCAGGAGGGTATCACCGGCCCGCCGTGGTTCATGGACGCCTCCGCCGCGTGGCTCGGTGACAGCGGGCTGTCGTTGAAGGGTGACACCCTGACGGTGTGCGACTTCGATGGCGATGGCAAGCAAGATGTGCTGCTCGGCGGCGGCACCGGCACGCTGTTCCGCAATACCGGCACCAAGTTTGAAGCGGTGGCCGGCAGTGGCATCGCCTACAAGCCGGGGCGGGTCGGGCCGGCGGTGGGCGACTTCGACGGTGACGGCAAGCCCGACCTGTTTGTGCCACAGACCGACGGAGCGTGCAAGCTGTTCCGAAACCTCGGCGGGATGAAATTTGAGGATGCGACCGCGAAGGCCGGCGACCTGGGCCAGAATCTCGGCCACGCGGTCGGTGCGGCCTGGGGCGACTTCGATAACGACGGCAAGCCCGATCTGCTGGTGGCGTGCTTGAAGGGGCCATGCCGGCATTTCAAGAACAACAGTGACGGCACTTTCACTGACAAGACGACGGCAGTCGGGCTGCACCAGAAGGTGTTCAATACTCAGGCGGCAGCGTTCGCCGATCTGAACAACGACGGCAAACTCGACGTGATCCTACACAACGAGGGGCAGGAGTCGGCGGCGCTGTATGGCTCCGGCGAAGGGCTGACCCACTCGGCGGTGGTGGTGAAGCTGCCGCGGGAGAGCGGCGGCTGG
>JALOQR010000410.1 GCA_025459365.1 Fimbriiglobus sp. | reverse complement strand
CACCCGAAGTTGCTCCCCAGCCCGTTTGGGTTTGCCACCCGATCCGACGCCCGCGGGTCTGTGCCGGGAATCGAGGTGCCGCCCGCGGAGCGCCCGCGGTTGCTGGCCCGCGAGCGGCAGCAGTACGCCCCGGCGTTCGCCGACTACCGCCCCGGCGGGCCGGCCGTTCTCGCCGTGCGGGATATGCTCACACGGCTTCAGGCCCACGGCATTCAGCCGATGTTGCTGCTCTCGCCCGAGTCGAGCGAGTTCCGCGGTTGGTATGGCGAATCCGGTGACACCGCGATGTCACGACTTGCCGAGGGGTTGGCCGGCGAGTTCGGCGTGCCGCTGATCCAGGCCCGCGGGTGGATTCCCGACGATCAGTTCGCCGACGGCCACCATGCGACCCCCGCCGGTGCGACGACGTTCACCGATCGGCTGGCGGCCGTGCTGCGGGAGATGGGCCGATGAAAGCTTCGCCGTTCCTCACCGCCGCCGCTGTTTTCGCCGCATTGCTAGTGCTGCTGAACCTTGCCTTTGCCGTCGCCCTCGATTATGGCCCGCCGCACCTCCGCGACCCCGAGTATGGCCTGCGGCTCGACTCGCTCCGTCGCCGCATGGCCGAGCACCCTGCCCGCCCGCCGGTGGTGGTGGTCGGCAGTTCTCGTACCGGGCAGGGCATCCGCCCCG
Organism: Fimbriiglobus sp.; assembly: GCA_025459365.1. GTDB lineage: Bacteria > Planctomycetota > Planctomycetia > Gemmatales > Gemmataceae > JALHQU01. Next base: position 2,587 of record JALOQR010000410.1, on the reverse strand, counting down.
GCGTGGGAGAACCTTCCGACGGCCCGCTGGTGTTCAACCTGTCGCAGTCGGGCGGCGGGCCGGTGTCGCAGTTGCTCACGTTGCGGCGGCTCTGGGCCGACGGCGTTCACCCCGCCGGGGTCGTCCTCGAATATTGGCCGCCGTTCCTCCGCGGCGACGGCACCTACCACGAGCAGCACCGCCTCGACCCGAAGCGGCTTCGGCCCACCGACGAGCCGACCGTCCGCGAGTTCTTCGCCGACCCCGACGCCGCCTGGAACGCCCGCGCTGGTGATTCGTTTGTCCCGCTTGTCGCCCACCGACATGGCGTTGTCAGTCGCATTTGCCCGGAGTTGTTGCCGCACGCCCGCCGCACCGACCCGTTCTGGCGGAACCTCGACGCCTGGGGCTGGTGGCCGGGCCGGGTGAGCGCCACCCCGGAGCAGATCAACGCCGGCTGGGCCAACGTGGCCGCGTTTTATCGCCCGATGTACGCCGACTTCGCCGTTCATCCGCAGCACGCCGCCGCATACCGCACCGTTCTGCGTGAGTGCCGCGAACGTGCCGTGCGGGCGCTGCTCGTGCGGATGCCGGAAAGCCTGCGGTTCCGCGAGTTGCAAACGGCCGAGTCGGAGCGGGCGGGTGACGCGTTCCTCGCCGATGTGCGGGCGGAGTTTGGCGTACCGGTGATCGACACCCGCGGGTGGGCCGACGCCGACCACCTGCCCGACGGTTTTCACCTGACGCAAACTGGTGCCGACGCCTTCACCCGCCGCCTGCTCCCCGAAGTGCAAGTTTGGTGGGCATCGCGGTAGAGCGTCGGTTGTGCCGACTCCCCTGCCCTACAATCTTGCTATCCCCGCGGTGAACCATGCCTCCACTCGACCCCCTCGTCTTCCGCCCGCTGTTCAAGTCGATGCTGTGGGGCGGGTTTCGCCTGCGGCCGATGTTCGGCGAGGCGGCCGGCACCGACCCCACCGGCGAGGCGTGGGTGCTGTCCGACGTGCCGGGCAGCGAGTCGGTGGTGGCGAACGGCCCGCTCGCCGGCCGCACCCTGCGGGAACTCATCGCCGCCGACCCCGCCGCCGTGTTCGGCGACCACCCGCCGCCCGATGGCCGCTTCCCCCTGCTGCTCAAGTTCATCGACGCCCGCCAGGAGTTGTCGGTGCAGGTCCACCCGAACGACGAGCAGGCGGTGCAGTTGGAAGGGGCGGGCAAACGCGGGAAGACCGAAGCCTGGGTGGTGGTCGAATCCGACGCCGCCACCAGTCGGCTCTATGCTGGGTTCCGACCGGGGGTGACGGCCGGGGCGTTCGCCGACGCGGTGCAAGCAGGCACCGCCGCCGAGTTGCTCCACCGCTTCCCGCCCGAGCCGGGCGACTGCCTGTTCCTCGAAGCGGGCACGGTGCACGCCATCGGGGCGAATCTGCTCATCTTCGAGGTGCAGCAGACCTCCGACATCACCTACCGCCTCTACGACTGGGACCGCAAAGACCCGAAGACGGGCCGCGGCCGTGAACTGCACATCGAGAAGGGAATGCAGTGCTCCGACTTCGCCCGCGGGGCGTGCGACCCCGTTGTGCCGCAGTCGGAGGGCACCCGCGAGCAACTGGTGAATTGCCCGTACTTCACCCTGCACCGGACCCACACCGAACGAGCCGGCATGGTGGGGGTGCCGGGCCGTTGCTCGGCGGTGGTGTGCGTGAACGGCCGCGGGCGGATCGGCGACACCCCGGTGTCGGCGGGCACCACGGTGCTGCTGCCGGCGGCGGTGGGAGCGGTGAAGGCGACTCCGGACGGCGAGTGGACGCTGCTCGAATGCGGGATGGGGGGCGGGGCGTGAACCACGACACGGTTCGCCGCGACCCGGAGGAACGCGGGCCAGGGGAACGCACTTCCCTTCCGGTGGCGGCGAACCCCACCCAGGCCCGCGGCGTGCGGCGGTGGGTGTACCTGTCGCTCGGGCTGGTCTGCCTGGGGATGGCCGGCGTCGGGGCGGTCATGCCAGTGCTCCCCTGCACACCGTGGGTGCTGGCGGCCAGCTTCTTCTTCGCTCGCAGTTCACAGCGCTTTCACCGACTGCTCTACCGCTCGCCCTACTTCGGCCACATCCTCCGCGACTGGGAGGAGCACCGCGGCATCCGCCCGTGGGTGAAGGTGACGGCGGTGACCTGTGTGGTCACGTTCATCACCCTGATGGCGGTGTTCCTGAAGGTGAGCTGGTGGGCGAAGGGGAGCGCGATCGGGCTGGGGGCGGTCGGGGTGTGCGTGATCCTGTTCGTGATCCCAACGGTGCGGACGGTCGGCCCGACGGCGGCCGGTGTGGACGTGGGCGAGGGGCCGGGCGGGCCAGCGGGGGTGTAGCCGCCGGACGAATCCGAGCAGATCAGGTCGTGATCGGTGGCGAGACGGCTCCAGTCTTCGCGGTACTCCTCCCCCAGCAGCATCAGCGTGAGAGCAGCGCGGACGGTGAGCGGGTCTTCACTGTCGGCCGCCATTTCCTCCACTTCGGCGCACTTGTCCGTGAACGACTCAGGAGTTCGGCGGCCGTCGCGGCGGTCGGAGTTGGGGGCCGGCATGATCCGACGCAAGTGCCGTTAGCAGGAGA
>JALOQR010000121.1 GCA_025459365.1 Fimbriiglobus sp. | reverse complement strand
CCCGGCCACCACCTCCTGCTCTTGAAGCATCTGCTGGACGAGGTGCAGTTTGTGGTTGATGCGGGTGACGTTGTGCATCTCGAATTTCGGCCCACCAGCCCCGCCGACCCGCACTGTCAGATCGCCGGTACCGAAGCCGAGCAACCAGTGGCGGAAGAGGTCGTCGCGGTGCTTCTCGACGATCATTCCCCGGACGTCGTAGGCCGTCTCGCCTGCCCCGATTTCGTCCCGCACCCGCAGTTGCCCCGGTGTGAAGATCATGTACGCGTACCGATCGTACACGTAGTAGGTCAGCACCCAGATCACGAACAGAACGAGGGAGATGGACAGATAGCCGAAGGCGTTCATACGGATGTCGAGCAGGCCGACGGTGTGGATAATCGGCTCCCACCAGCCGAGAACAGCGAACAGGATCGAGGTGAAGATCATCACCACAATGACCAGCACCGACCATAGCCCACGGAGGCGGATGTGCGTCACCACGAGCACCAGCGTCAGCACGAACGCCCAAACCATGCCGAGGGCGCTGCTCGACGACATCCGCACATGCGGCGTGGCTGGGTTGCCGGTCTCCGGGTCGGTGGGGAGTGTCCGGCCGGCGGGCAGCACCACCACGTCTCGCGGCTCGGCGTACCCTTCCACGTCGCGTTGTGATTCTGCCACCGATCCGTCTGGCACCACCGCCGCGACGTGCCCGTTGAAGTACGTCAACCCGGCGAGAATGAACCCCGTGAACCAGACCGGCCACCAGTAGTAGATGGGCGAGTGACTGACCACCTTGACTGACCGGGGACGCTCCGGTGGCGGCTCAGCGGTGGCGGATGAGGCGGCAGAGTCGGAAGCGCTAGACATGAGACGTCTCCGGCGGGGCGGACACCGGGATCAATGCAAATGGGATGCCCCGAGAACTCTGTGTCTCCCTTGCTTCCGCTCCGATTCTCCCGCACAATTGGGCTACCTACCGGCTTCCCGGCCGACGGAACTCCTGCCGTCGTCGGGCGGTCCAACCGACTGCCGAGTCTGATCCCGCCTCCGAGGGCACCTCCCATGCCGCGGTCGTCCGCCCTGCTGCTCGCAGCGCTCGTCGCTCTCCCCGTCTTGGCAGAGCCAGATACGAACTTGCCCAAACCGGCCGATGTGAAAAGACTGGCCGTTACCCCGGACAAACTCACCCTCCCCGGCGAGGATGCGTCGGTGCAACTGGTGGTGTCGGCGACCCTTGCCGATGGCCGCGTGATCGACCTGACGCACGACAGCAAGTTCGCGGTGATCGACCGCCAGACGGCCGCGGTGAGCGACACCGGCCGCGTGCTGCCGAAGGCGAACGGGGCGAGTGAAATCGTCGTGACCTTCGGCGACAAGACGGCGAGGGTGCCATTGACGGTGTCGCATATCGGTGAGAGCCGGTCGATCAACTTCGCCAATCAAGTGGTGCCGGTGTTCACTAAACTCGGGTGCAACAGCGGCGGCTGCCACGGGAAACAGTCCGGGCAGAACGGCTTCCGCCTGTCGTTGCTCGGCTTCGACCCGGAACTGGATTACAACACTCTGGTGAAAGAGGCCCGCGGTCGCCGGCTGTTCCCCGCCTCGCCGGACGAATCGCTCTTCCTGTTGAAGGGCACGGGCATCGCACCGCACGGCGGCGGCAAGAAGATGGAGCCGAACAGCGACGAGTACAAGGTCGTCCGCCGGTGGATCGCGGCTGGCATGCCGCTCGGTTCGGACCAAGACCCGGTGGTGACGAAGGTGAGTGTGTTCCCCGACAGCCGCGTACTGACCCGCCAGGCGAAGCAGCAACTCGCCGTCTATGCCCACTACTCCGACGGTAGCGTTGAGGACGTGACCCGTCGCGCCCAGTACGAGAGCAACGACGGCGAGGTCGCGGCGGTCGACGGCACCGGGTTGGTGCGAACGCTCGCCCTGAGCGGGCAGGCGGCGGTCATGGCCCGATATCAGGGGAAGGTGAGTACGTTCCGGGCGGTGGTGCCGCTCGGGGTGAAGACGCCCGACTGGACATTCGCCGCCAGGAACGCCATCGACGATCACACCGCCCGCAAGTGGCGGGAACTCGGGCTGGTGCCAAGTGAGTTGTGCTCCGACGAGGTCTTCGTCCGCCGGGCGTACCTCGACCTGACCGGCACGCTCCCGACCCCGAAGCAGGTGATCGACTTCGCTGCCGACAAGTCGGCGGAGAAACGAGACAAGCTCGTCGACACCCTGCTGGAAACCCCGGAGTACAGCTACTACTTCGCCAACAAGTGGGCGGATGTGCTGCGAGTGAAGCGGCGGGGCGAGCAGAACCGCGCCCAGGGAACGTTCGCCTTCCACGGCTGGATCCGCGACGCCATCGCCGCCGACCTGCCTTACAGCGAGTTTGTGCGCGGCGTACTCGGGGCGAGCGGCGACGAAGCCAAGAACCCGCCAACTGTGTGGTTCAAGGAGATCGAGAAGCCCGAGCAATTCGTGGACGACATCGCCCAGGTGTTCCTCGCCCAGCGGCTGACGTGCGCCCAGTGCCACCACCACCCCTACGAGAAGTGGAGCCAGGACGACTACTGGGGTCTGGCGGCGTTCTTCGGCCGGGTCGGGCGTAAGGAACTAAACAAGCCGAGCGTTACCAATCAGGAGATGCGGACGCAGATTGTGTACACCAAATCGACCGGCAGCGTGACCAACAAACGCACCGGCAAGCCGGCCCCGATGAAGCCGCTCGACGGTGAGCCAATCGAGGTAGCCGCCGACGACGACCCGCGCCACAAACTGGTCGACTGGATGGTGGACGTCAAGAACCCATTCTTCGCCCGTGCGGTGGCGAACCGCTACTGGGCGCACTTTTTCGGCCGTGGAATTGTCGACCCACTCGACGATATGCGGGTGACCAACCCGCCGAGCAACCCCGAACTACTCGACGCCCTCGCGAAGTCGCTCACCGATAACGGGTACAGCCTGAAGGCGCTCATCAAGACGATCTGCAAGAGCCGGACGTACCAGCTTTCGGCCGTGCCGAACGAGTGGAACAAACACGACAAACAGGCCTACGCACGTTACTACCCGAAGCGGCTCCAGGCCGAGGTGCTGCTCGACGCGGTGAACCAGGTCACCGACTCGGCAAACAGTTTCGGTGGGCTGCCGAAGGACCGCAACGGCCCGCGTCGGGCACTGCAACTGCCGGATGAGTCGTTTAGCAGTTACTTCCTCGACGTGTTCGGCCGCCCACAGCGGATTAGCGCCTGCGAGTGCGAACGGGTCAGCGAGGCCAACCTCGCCCAGGCGCTGCACCTGTTGAACAGCGATGAGGTGCAGGGGAAGGTGACGAATGGCGGGCGGGTGGCGGCACTCACCAAGGCCGACGACAAACGGCCCGACGGCGAGAAGCTCGATGAACTGTTCCTGTGGGCATTTGGCCGCAAGCCGACCGAGAACGATCTGAAAGTGGCGCTGGCCCACCTCGCCAAGCACGAGAAGAACAAGCGGACAGCCTACGAGAATATCCTCTGGGCACTGCTGAACACGAAGGAGTTTCAGTTCAATCAGTGAGTGCCGCACTCGCGGCGACCGGGAGACCTCTTCACCCGGTCGCCGCCTTTTTGCCACAACATCCTGCACAATCGTTACTATCGACACAAGTTGCTCGTGCGTTCTGCACTTCCCCAGTCTTTTCCTTGCTACCCCGCACCTCCAAACCCGAAACATCCGGAGAACCCGGCATCTTTTTCAATCCTCCCGCCGTCGCGCAAGCCGGCATCCCAATCGCTATTCCCCTTCGCATCACCTATTCGAGGTCGCGTCAATGGCCGACGCCCGCCGCTTCCGCCCGTCGGTCGAATCGCTCGCCGAACGTGTTGTGCCGGCCGCGTGGCCGACCGAGATCGCTCAGGCCGTTGGTGCCGCCGATGGTGGCCTGCCCGTTGTTCATCTGTTCGAGAAGGGCAGCAACCGCGAGGCGGACTTACTTGCCTACGATCCTGCCTTCCGCGGTGGGGTACGCACCGCACTCGGCGACGTGAACGGCGATGGGGTGAACGATATCGTCACGGGGGCCGGGCCAGGGGGCGGGCCGCATGTGAAGGCCTTCGATGGCCGCAGAGGCGCCGAACTTCGCAGCTTCTTCGCTTTTGATCCCGCCTTCCGCGGTGGTGTGGAGGTAGCTGCCGGCGACGTGAACCGGGATGGGTACGACGACATCATCGTTGGGGCTGGGGCTGGCGGTGATCCCCAGGTGAGGGTGTTCGACGGCAAGACCGGAACCGAAGTCTCCCGCTTCTTTGCCTTCGAGCCGGCCTTCCGCGGTGGGGTGTACGTGGCGGCCGGCGATGTGAACCGGGATGGGTACGACGACGTCATCGTTGGTGCTGGAGCAGGGGGCGGGCCGCGGGTGCGGGCGCTCGACCTCCGCAGCGGTGGTGTACTGGCTGATTTCTTCGCTTACGACCCGCGGTTTACCGGTGGCGCTCGCGTGGCCAGCGGCGATCTGAACGGCGACGGTGTGAGCGACGTCATCACCGCCGCGGGACCGGGGGGCGGGCCGCACGTGAAGGCGTTCGACAGCCGCACGGGGGCCGAACTCCGCAGTTTCTTCGCCGCCGACCCTAATTTCACCGGCGGGGTGCGGCTTGCCATCACACCGAAGTTTGATGGCCCGCGCGACGGCCTCGTCACCCGTACCCGCACCGGCGAACTGGTTGAGACGACGACGCACAGCCTCGGCAACGGGGCGATGGAGTCACCGCTGAGCGTGTGGGTGGGCGAAGGCAACCCGCCGGCCGATTTGATTCGCAGTGTGTTCGTGTCGGCCCCGCCGCCGTCGGGCAGTCCGCTTCCCTATCGCACCATTGAGGGAATGGTGACGGCCGTGGCGGCAGATCAGAAGTCGGTGACCATCCTCCGCGGGGATGGCACGCCGGTGCGGATCGATCTGGTCGATCAGACTATTTCCCCGCCCCCGCCGGGATCGGTTTTCATCGACGGCGGCCCTTTGCCCGACGCCGAAATCCTGCTCGGGGACCAACCCGTGGCGGCCGACCAGATTCAAGTCGGCCGGTGGGTGCGGGTGATGGCGGGTCGCGCCTCCGACCCGATCGCCACGCGGTTTACCGCCCTCCGCGTGCGACTGCTCTGACCGGCGTACACTGTCGGTATGCCCAAGATCCTGCTGAACTCGACCCCGCACCCACTGCCCGACCCGCCGACGGTCGCTGGCCTGCTGGTCGCGTTGTGCCGCGACCCGAAGAAGGTGGCCGTGGAGGTGAATGAAGAAGTGGTGCCGCGAGAATCACACACTGCGGTGGTGTTGAATGACGGAGATCGCGTTGAGATCGTGACGTTGGTGGGGGGTGGTTGAAAGTGGCCCCGACAACGGCCAGGGCCAAATCAGTTGTCGAACAACGGGCACCCAACCGCTGGCGGCATCGGCTCGGCAAGGGTTACTTCTTCTCTTCCTTCTTGGTGAAGATGACAACGTGCTGCCACGGTAGCTTGTCGTAGGTCTTGGTGTGTTCCAGGGCCGGGAACTCCGCCATTTCCTTGATCACCTGCCGCTCACTCATCTTGTGGACAGGCTTGATCGGCACCTCACGATCCTCTTCACGGAACTCGACAAACACCAGCCGCCCGCCAGGCTTGAGCGCCGCCACCATCTTCTCAGTCATCTCGTAAGGGTGCTCAAACTCGTGGTAAACATCCACGAGGAAGATGAGATCGACCTTCCCTTCGGGCAGTTTTGGGTCTTTGTCCGTGCCCTTCACTGTCTGCACGTTTGTCACTTTCTCTTTCTTGGCGCGGGCGGTCATCAGGTCGAGCATCTCTTGCTGGATATCGACCGCGAGCACTTTGCCCTTTTCGCCCACCAGTGGGGCGATGCGGAACGTGTGGTAGCCGCTACCCGCTCCCACGTCAGCCACCGTCATCCCCTCCTTGATCGCCAGCGCCTCGATCAACTTGGCTGGCGACTCCTCCTTTTCCCGTTCCGGGCGTTCCAGCCAACTTGCCCCCTGGTAACCCATCACCTGGGCGATCTGCCGCCCGAGGTAAAACTTGTTGATCCCGTCTGGATCGAATCGGCGACGGCTTTCGTAGCGGTCCTTCGCTGGCTTCTTCGGCTCATCGGCGATCAGCGGGACGGCGGTGGCGATTGCAACAAGCAGTGAAAGTAGGCGAGGCATCGGAGGCTCCGGGATGGCGAATGTCGCAACGCGAGTCCGCCGGTGGTGGATGAAGGACCGGCGCACTCCCGTCGCGCCTTTCGTGGGCGTTGCTCATTTCACTGGCGAGCCAGCGTAGATGGTCACCTTGCCCCGCTCGCCGGCGCGGACGGTCGACTTCTGCTCGGCCTCGTAAGTGGTGCCGGCATCGATCCAGCGAGCACGGACGCGGAAGAGAAACTCCTGGCCAAGCGGTAAAGCGGCTGAACTCAGCCTACGGGTGGCGTTGGCCGAGGATGGTTGCGGTTCCCCGTTGAGCCACACTTCGGCGGTGGCGGTGGGCAACTCCAGTGTAAGGGTCGCAGGGGCGGTGGCTGCTGCACGATCGGCAGCCTCCGCGAGGCGGGCCGGGCTGGGGGCGAGAGGAGCCACCGGGGCTGGCACCGGCACGACAAACACCTGCGGCTGAGGGGCAAAGCCAGGGAAGAACGGGCTATAAATCCCGCCCCACAGACCACCCCAGATGGGCGGGAAAACGATCGGCGGCAAGACCATCGGCGGGGCGGCAACGAGGTCAATCGGTGGCCCCTTACGGGATGGCTGGCCCGATGCTGCCACAACAACCACTAGCAGGCTACCGAATGAGAGGATGGTGCGCACGGGTGAAAGCTCAGGAAGGCGAGAAGGGAAGCCGTAGCGCCATGATAGCCGAACCGAAGCAGGAAAGGTGCAAGGTTCGATGCGACACCCTTGACGCCAGGCGTCAACCCCTTATGGTAAATCCTTCACGAATTTATGGCGTGCCTTGTCACCGGGAGACCGGCCTGTGGCGAAGAAACCGAGCGAGCGAATCCGCATCCGGATGGAAGGGTACGACCACGAGATCCTCGACCGCACCGCGGCCGAGATCGTGCAAGTGGCCCAGAACACCCAGGCCGAAGTTCACGGGCCAATCCCGCTCCCGACCCGTATTGAGCGGTACACGGTACTGCGGTCCCCACACATCGACCGCAAGAGCCGAGAGCAATTCGAGATCCGCACCCACAAGCGGGTAATCGATATTCTCCAGCCAACCGCCAAGACAATCGAGGCTCTCAACAAGGGCCTGAGTCTGCCGCCAGGTGTTGACATCAAGATTCGAGTGATCGGGGCGAAGGGGTAATTTGCCCCGGATCGCCTTGACATGGATATGGATTGCGATAACAAAAGAGTCCGCCCGTCGCGGAGCGATTGCCCGCGGCGGGTTTGTTTTGGTGAAGAGCTTCTAACCGGGCCTCGGGGCTGTCGGTCGCCCGAAAGGGTGTGGAGTGGGTGAGCGATTCCCCCCTCCTGCCGACAACACCGCCCCGCCCGCTGTCAAAAGCGGACGGCCCGACCGCCGAGCCAACGCCGGCGGAGCCGCGAGGTAGCACGATGGCCAACACCACCGCTGCGGTGAACGGCACGGCCGTTCCCGCTCCCGCGTCCAACCCGCTCGTGCGGGAAGTGTCCGGGCCGATCACCGTCAAGGTGGTTAACAAGGCCGGGGCTGAGGTGGGCACGGTGACCATCGATCCGGCCGAATTCGGCGGGACGATCAACCGCCAACTGCTGCACGATGTTGTGCTGATGTACCGGGCCAATGCCCGAGCTGGTACTCACAGTACGCTCCGTCGCGGTCAGGTGGCTGGCAGCACGAAAAAGTTGTTCCGCCAGAAAGGCACCGGTAACGCTCGGGCCGGCACCAAGCGGACGAACAAACGCCGCGGTGGGGGCACTGCCAAAGGTCCCAAACCACGTGACTACGGGTACGAAATCCCGAAGAAGGCGGTCCGCGCCGCGACCCGCATGGCCATCCTGAGCAAGTTCGCCGACGGCGAATGTGTGGTGGTGGATGACTTCGGCCTGACGGCACCCAAGACCAAGGAAATGGCCGGCGTGCTGAAAGCGATCAAGGTCGGCACGAAGGTGGTGAAGACGGTGGAAAACAATGTCGAGTCGAGCGTCGAGAAAGATGTCACGCTCCTCGATACCACCGTGCTCATCGGTACCGACAAAATGGACCCGAATGTGTACAAGTCGGGGCGGAACATCGAAGGGGTAAGGGTGCTGCCGGCCGCCGAGTTCAACGCCTTCGTGGTGCTGAAACAGAAGCGGTTGGTGCTCACCAAGGCGGCGCTCGAATCGCTGCGGGCGAAGAAGTAACCACGGCACGAACTGGAACCTGGAACGCAGTGACGGGGTGAAATACGAATGGCTCGCTCTCGACCACACCCGAAGCGCTATGTGCGGAAACTGGCCGCTCGCAAGCCGTGCGTTCACGGTGAACCGGGGTTGGACCTCCGGCCACACCAGGTCATTCTCCGCCCGCTCGTCACCGAAAAGGGGACGCACGCCGTGACCAAGCGGAACGCGTACACCTTCGAAGTGCACATGCTGGCCGACAAGAACATGATCACTGCCGCCGTGCAGGAACTGTTCAACGTTCGCGTCGAGTCGGTTCGCACTCAGGTGCGCAAAGGAAAGACAGTGCGATTCCGCCAGAAAGAAGGGAAGCAGGCCGACTGGAAACGGGCAGTCGTCACGCTGAACACGGACGACAAGATCGACTTCTTCTAACGGTGTCAGGCGGCTGTCAGCGGTTCGCTTTCAGCCAGAGGGCGGTGTGGCGCTGAACCTCGAACGTGACCGGGCGGCCATTCCGGCAAAACGCTGATGGCCGACCGCTGAGAGCACAAGACAATGGGTATTCGGAACTACAACCCGACCTCCGCCGGACGCCGCACCGGGAGCGTGTCGGACTTTGCCGACTGCACCAACCCGAAGGTGAACGCACCGTACAAGCCGTTGTTGGTGCGGAAGCGGAAGACAGGTGGCCGGAACTTTCAGGGCATCGTCACCAGTCGGTTCCGCGGGGGTGGCCACAAGCAGATGATGCGAGTGGTTGATTTCAAGCGGAAGAATGACGGTGTCGAAGCGGTCGTGCTGAGCGTCGAGTATGCCCCGTGTCGCTCGGCTCGAGTGGCTCTCATCGAGTACAAAGACGAGACAAAGACGAAGGCGTACATTCTGGCGCCCGACGGCTTGAAGGCCGGCGATGTGGTGCGGAGCGGGTCTGAAGGGGTAGAGCCGAAGCCCGGCAACTGTATGCCTCTGTCGAAGATCCCCCTCGGTCTGGCGATCCACAATGTCGAGTTGACCCCAGGCCGTGGTGGTCAGATGTGCCGGAGTGCCGGGTGCAGTGCCACGCTGAGCGCTCGCGATAAAGGCCAAGCCCTCATCACTCTCCCCAGCGGTGAAGTACGGCGGGTGAGCGAGAAGTGTCGGGCGACCGTCGGTACCGTGTCGAACGCCGACCACATGAACATCAGCCTGGGTAAGGCTGGCCGTAAGCGTTGGATGGGCCGCAAGCCGCACAACCGCGGGATGGCGATGAACCCGACCGACCACCCGATGGGTGGTGGCGAAGGTCGGAGCAAGAGTGGTGGTCATCCGTCTGGCCCGACAGGTGTGCTGGCCAAGGGTGGCAAGACTCGCAGCAAGAAGAAGCCGTCGAACTCGGCCATCGTCCGACGCCGGCCGGCCGGCCCGTTCCAGCAACACAACGGCTAACCCCCGAACCATTGACCCCGTGCCAGGGTGAGCGATGCCGCGGAAGAAGAACCCATACGAAGCCGAGGCGACCTCTCGCCTGTTGGCCAAGGTGGACAAACTCGGGAAAGCGAAGGAGCCGATCAAGACGTGGTACCGCGAAGCGGTTATCGTCCCCGAGTTCATCGGCCAGACCTTCCTCGTGCACAACGGCAAGAACCACGTGAAGGTGTACGTCACCGAGGAAATGGTGGGGCACAAGCTGGGTGAGTTCTCCCCCACCCGGACGTTTAAAGGGCACACTGCCGGTAAGAAGGCGGCGCCCGGAAAGTGAGTCGCTCAGTGGCAGGTGGCCAGTGGTCACCTGCTCGCATGGGAAGATCGGAACAGGCCTCCGGCCATTGACCACTGGTCACCGCAATGATTTACAAAGCCAAACACCGCTACGCCGACGTTGCCCCGCGGAAGATGCGGCCGCTGGCGTCGATGATTCGCGGCATGAGCGTGGACGAGGCCATCGAGGCGCTCAAGTTCCTCCCTAACCGAGGCGCCCGCCTGATCGAAGCGGTGGTCAAGAGTGCCGTGGGCAATGCCGAGGATCAAGGCGCCCGGAACATCGAAGATCTCGTCGTGGCCGAATGCCGCATCGACGGTGGGCCGATGTTCAAGCGGATTCGCCCCCGCGCCCGTGGCACTGCGTTTGGCATTAAGCGGCGTCTTGCCCACATCGTGGTGACTGTCGTTGACCAAGAGTCGCTCGATGCGTCCCTCGCCCCGAGTGAGTCGCCCACCACGGCCCCTGAAACCAACACGGTCGTCAACGCCCCGGCCCTGCCGACCGCCTAACCCGACGACACCCCGACACGCCGTAAAGGTCACGGAATATGGGTCAGAAAGTCCGCCCCACCGGCTTCCGCACCGGCGTCATGACCGACTGGCAGTCGGCGTGGTTCGCCAACAAGCAGGACTTCGCTGAACTGCTGCTCGAAGACCACGCCATTCGTAAGTTTATTTACAGCTACCTCACCCGCACCAAGGAGCGGAAGGAGCAACGCCCCGGCATTGCCAAGATTCGTATCGAACGGACCCGCGAACGCGTCACGGTGTTCGTGTTCAGCAGCCGGATCGGTGCCATTATTGGTAAGAAGGGCGAGAAGATCGACAAACTGACCAAAGCCCTGGAGAAGCTCACCCGCCGGCACATCGAGGTGAAGACCGTCGAGGTCACACGCCCCGAGATTGATGCCCAGGTGATCTCGGAAGATATCGCCGAACAACTGGAGAAGCGAAGTAGCTTCCGCCGGACCATGAAGAACGCCATCCAGCGGGCGATGGAAGGCGGAGCGAAAGGGATCAAGCTCCAACTCTCTGGCCGACTGGGTGGGGCCGAAATGGCCCGCTGCGAGAAGGCCATGGAAGGGAGTATCCCACTCTCCACGCTGAAAGCCAAGGTCGACTACGGGTTCTCCGAAGCGAGCACCCCCCAGGGTAACATCGGCATCAAAGTGTGGGTGAACAACGGCGACTTCGTGACTGGCGAAATCAACGACCCGACCGACGCCGCCGCTGGCGGACAGCGGAAATCAACCCGCCGTCGCCGTGGGTAACGGTCTGACGAGCCGCGACCGCAAGGGAGCGAGCTTCCCTCGAACTCGTACTGCCGCTCCCTTGCGGTCGCGGCTCGTAGATAGGGGTGCGTGATGTCCTTGAAGATGCCGAAGCGAGTGAAGTACCGCAAAGTTCAGCGGGGCGTCATCCGCGGGCTAGCTGCCAAGAAGAAGTACAACGGAGCGATCAAGGGCAACGCCCAGCGTGGCAACTACGTCGCCTACGGCGACTACGGCCTCCAAACCCTCGAAGGCGGCTGGATGTCGGCCCAGACGATCGAGGCAGCCCGCGTGACGATCACTCGTTTCGTGTCTGGCGAGGGCCGCTACTACATGCGGGTGTTCCCGCACAAGAGCGTAACCTCGATCCCGGCCGAAACACGGATGGGTAAGGGTAAGGGTGAGCCGGAGTACTGGGCGGCCGTGGTGAAGGCCGGCATGATCTTGTTCGAGATCGGCGGCATCCCCGAAGCCCAGGCCAAAGAAGCGCTCGCCAAGGTCGCGTACAAGATGCCGTTCAAGTGCCGGTTCGTCACCCGGCGACCCAACGTGTAATGTTCTGATCCCCTCTCCTGTGGCGGGCGAGGGGTTCGGGTGTGGGGAGTGGTTGTCCCCGTCCCCCTCACCCCTCACTCCGCTCCCGTTAACAAGGAGTGGGGAACGCCGAGGCAAGCCATGA
>JALOQR010000120.1 GCA_025459365.1 Fimbriiglobus sp. | reverse complement strand
CCCGGCTTCCCGGTCATCTACCGGCTGGAGGTGTCGTTCCCTGGTGAGAGGGTGGCCTGGGATAACCCGCTCCCCCGCCCGCGGCAGCAAAACCAGACTCGCCTGCGTGAGGTGCCGCCCCTTCGCCCGGTCTCGGATCGACCAGACATCACCGTACGCTGTGAGTACCAGATGCACGCCTTCGACAAACTCCGCCTCCGCGAACAGGATCGCCGGCGGGTGGGGTTGATCGCCCAGGGGGTGTTGGTGGTGGCCACGCTGCTCGCCGGGGTGTTCGTGTACCGCTTCCTCCGGCGAGAAGTCAGCCGGGAAAACGCCCGTATCCAGGCCGCTGCTGAGCAAGAGCACCGCGAACGGGAACTGTTGGAAACCAAACTCGCCCAGCAGGAAACCGAGCAGGCGAAACGCGAACTCGACCGCAAACTGCTCGAACAGCGATTGGCGGCCGCGCAACTTCAGACCCGGGCCGACGAGGCCGAGAAGTCGGCTCTGGAGATGAAGTCGCAACTGTACGCCAGCATCGGCATCATGGCCGGCAGCTACGCCCACAACATCAAGAACCTATTGGTCCGCCCGAACGATCTGCTTCACCGGGCGATGGAAGCGGATGGCTTGCACCCCGATACGCAGTCGATGCTGGGCGAGGTGAAGAGCACCCTCGGCACCGTTACGGAGCGGCTCCAGCAGATCCTGAAGACTGTCCGCCGCGACACCGGAAAACCGGAACTCGGGCCGATCGACCTGGCCGCCGTCGCCCACGACACCGCCAAGACCTGGGCCGACATGGGTCGCGACAAGTGGAAACTCCGCATTACTGCCTCGGCGCCCGAAACCCCGCTCGTGGTGTCGGGTGATCTGAGCCACCTTCAGCAGGCCATCGAGAACCTGATCTTCAACGCACGCGATGCCACCTTCGAAATGCGGAACCACCTGCGAGAGGAGGCCCGCAAAGCCCCACCCGATCAGCGCAAGCAGAAGCTCATCGATGCGGCTGGGTGGAAGGGGGAGGTGACCGTCGTCTCGCGGGCGGATGGCGGCGACGTGATTTTCGAGGTGCGAGACAACGGCATCGGCATGACCGATGCCGTCCGGCGGAACTGCCTCACCACCCACTTCAGCACCAAGCGAGACAATGCCATCTACGAGGGGTACAGCGCTGGCATGGGCCTCGGCCTGTCGTTCGTGGCCGTGGTGCTCGAACACCACCACGCCACCCTGGAGATCGATAGCGCTCCACTTCAAGGTACGACCTTCCGCATCCGATTTCCAGGGATAGACAATCGGCCGGCATGAGCCGGCCGTTCGCCGTTCAGCGGCTCTTTCCTGGTACCCAGAGTACGTCGCCGGCGCCGTTGCCATTAGCCACCCGGCCAAGCACGAACAGGTAGTCTGAGAGCCGGTTCAAGTAGATCAGGGCATTCGGGTTGACGGCTTCGGTCGCCATCAGGGTCACCACACTTCGCTCGGCTCGGCGGCACACGGTGCGGGCGAGGTGCAGCCAGGCCGCCGCCGGCGTGCCCCCTGGCAGGATGAAACTCCGCAGCGGTTGCAACCCTTCGTTCAGCCGGTCGATGGCCTTTTCCAACCGCTCGTGCTGGGCGGCGGTCACCCGCAGGGTGAGTTCGGGGTTTTCGTTCTCCCCCGGCGGCACGCAGAGGTCGGCGCCGACGTCGAAGAGGTCGTTCTGGATGACTCGGAGGAGTTCGGCGTCCGGGCAGTTTGGGCAATGGACGGCGAGCAGGCCGAGAACGGCGTTCAGTTCGTCCACCTCGCCATAGGCAGTCACGCGGGGGCTGTCCTTGCTCACGCGGGTGCCGTCACCCAGGCCAGTCTGGCCACCGTCGCCAGACTTCGTGTAAATGCGGGAAAGGTAGACCATCGGGGGAACCTCGCGGGGCGAACATCACGCCGATCGCCTGGGTTATCGCGGCGATCTGGGTAACCCCTCATCCATAGTCATTGCCAGCAGGAGTTGCCATCCGCGACACTTCAGCACGATTTCGCTGAACCCATCGACCCATACAGCCGATACCAGACGCAGCAACGGAACCATCGGCTCGGTCGGCCGGACCTCACCCTTCAGGAGGATCGGCCGGCTCCGGGGAGCGAAACCACTCGCCCCGGCCGTCGGTCGCCGAAGGACTCACGGAGGGGGAGTGACATGTCTCGGGCTCGACTCGCCGCCCTGCTGATGGCCGCCGCCGCACCATTGTGCGGTACCGGGTGCCTTGTGCAACCGTGGGCGTACGACCGCATGCAGAATGCTTATCAGCACGACAAGGACTTCAAGACGCCGATCCTACCGCCGATCCGCAACGGCTTCCCGGCGCCGCGGTGCGAAGACCCGCCGAGCGACCAGGAGGTCATGCGGCTGTTCAACGAGCGGCAGGTGCGGGGCGTGCCGTACTTCTACGAAGAGTTCCAGGACGACATTACCATCGTCAAGAACCTACTGGTCGATCGCATCGACCCACCGCGGTTCTTCCCCCTTGTCGGCATGGCCCAGTTGCACCACTGCCACTGGGAGTGTGGGGTGTACTACAACGACCTGAAGCAAAGCAGCTTCCCGTACCCGGCGTATATCCGCAAGCCGAAGGTGGAAGTGTTCTACATCGACAAGGACCACCTGCACCTGTACGTCGGCGAGAACCCGGACACCCAGCGGGAAACCCTGCTGGAGATGACCAAGTGGCGGTAGTTGCCACCTCAAGCCCCTCCGTCGTCTGAAGGGCGACCGCCCCCGCCCGGCCGCAAGGTCGGGCGGGGGTGTTTTGCTTCCATCGGCCGTTCACGGTTCGCCAAGAATTGCCGCCACCACCTTCCGCTGCGGCGTACTCATCGGGCACTCGGTCGCTTCGGTCAAGTCCACCCATCGCCAGGCAGTGTAGAAGCCTTCCCCGATCTTCCTCGCCCGCGTCCGCACCTCCACCGCCGTCAGGGTGATGTCGAACCGCGTCACCCCGTGCCGCACGGTCGCCAGCATCTCGCCCACAGTCGCGATCACGTCCAGTTTCTCCGCTGCCGTCCGCACCGCCGCCGCTTCCACCGTCTCGCCCTCGCCCACCACACCCCGTGGCAGCTCCCACATGTTCGCCCAGCGGTCGGCTGAGGGCGGGCGCTGGCCGAGCAGCACTTTCCCGTTCCGCCGCAGCACCACGCACACTTCCCGCACCGTCACCCGTTCCTTCTTCGCCTTCGGTGGGGGGATGTTGGCTTGCAGGCCGTCACGGTTAGCCACGCACTGCTTCTTCAGCGGACACTCGCTGCACTTCGGGTTGGTCGGTGTGCAGATGAGTGCCCCGAGTTCCATGATGGCCTGGTTGAAGTCCCCGACCCGCTCTGCTGGCAGTACCTCATCCGCCGTCCGCCACACCCACTTCAGCCCCTCGCCGGCTCGGGGGTCGAGCCGGCTGCCGAACAGCCGCGACAGCACCCGTAGGCTGTTCGCCTCCACGATGGGGTACCGCCGCTCGAACGCCTGCGACAGCACCGCCCCGAGGATGTACCGCCCGACGCCCGGAAGGCTCGCCCAAAACTCGGGATCGTCCGGGAACACGCCGCCGCGTTCGGTCACCACCTTCTTCGCCGCCGCGTGCAAGTGGCGCGCCCGCCGGTAGTAGCCCAGCCCTTGCCAGTGTTTCAGCACCTCGGATTCGTCCGCCGCGGCCAGGTCGGATACGGTCGGGAAACAATCCATGAAGCGATGGAAGTACGGTACGACCGCCGCCACGGTGGTCTGTTGCAGCATGACCTCGCTCACCCAGATGCGGTATGGGTCGCGGGAGTGCCGCCAGGGGAGCGGCCGCTGGTGGCGGTCGAACCAGGTGAGCAGGGGGCGAGCGAGCATGAATGGTTGTCGCGCTTGCAGAAGAGGTTGAACAGAACGGGACGCGGTTGATTCAGAGAATGCAGGGATGAAGAGGAGCAGAACAAAGAAGAATTCTGTTTGATCCGCGTCACCCAAGTTTCATCCACGTTCTGCTGGATTTGTACCCAAAAACCAGGCACCGTCAGGGTTCGCCAAGAGGCGTTGAATCGCCGCTGGCAGCGCCTCCCGTTCGGCCGCCTGCACCCGCTCGGCGAGCGTGTCCGGCGTGTCGGTTGGCAGCACCGGCACGCGGGTTTGCAGGATCACCGGGCCCGTGTCGTAAGTGTCGTCCACCAGATGCACCGTGCAGCCACTTTCGGTTTCACCTGCCGCCAACACCGCCTCATGCACATGCCGGCCGTACATTCCCTTACCGCCGAACTTGGGCAGTAGCGATGGATGGACGTTCAGCACCCGCCCGCGAAAGTCGGGGGGCACCTTCAACAGGTGAATCCACCCGGCGCACACTACCAGGTCGGCCGCCCACTCGCGGGCCGCGGCGAATGCCGTGTCACTCCGACTGGTTTTCTCCGCGATCGCCACCGGTGCCCCCGCCCGACGTGCCCGCTCTACCCCGAACACATCTGCCCGGCTCGACACCACACCGACGACGACAGCCCGCAGCCGCCCGTCGGCACAACGGTCGAGAAGGTTCTGCAACGTACTCCCACTACCAGACAGGAGTACCGCCAAGCGGAGCGTCGGCGGGGGCATGGATGGGTTGATCCTCTCTGGTTCACGGCCCGTCAGTGAGTTATCTTAACACGTCGGCAACCTCCGGCCGACTCCGCGGGATGTCAAACGGATGGACGCACTCTTGCCGGAATTGACCCGACGGTTCGACCCATCGAAACCGATCGGTTATTTGAATTTCTCCGACGGCCGGCCTGACCCCCGGTTCCGCGCTCTCCTCGCCGATGCCACCGGGTTCGTACTGGAGTCGAACGACCCGACCCCGTGGGCGACACTGCGGCGGTGGCTCCTGGCTGCGTGCGACGACCTGGAGCGGTCTGGATCGGCGGCGTTTAAGGACGTGACTCAGGCCCGCGAGGTGCTGGCCCTTGCACTGGAGGCGGTGCCAGCCGCCTACCGCAAGCACCACGCCGACCTGCTCGCCCATCAGCCCGATGCGGCCTTGCTTACTCCGTTTTTCCTGGCCCGCTGTTGCGAGGTCGCGCTCACCGAGTGGGCGGCCGGAACCAACGACCCAGCGAAGTGTGTGGCGGCCCTCAACGACTTCGTCGGCTATCGACCGATCGCGGTACTCGAAACCCGGCCGCAGACCGATTTCTACACGCATGAGAAAGTCTGCCCACTGGCCGTCTACTTCCGCGGGGTGGGGGTCGGGCCGGGACCATATCACGATGTCGTCCGCCTCGCGCTCGAACTCCTCCAGAAGACCGACGCCGACCTTCTCGACGAAGCTTGCTTCGACTTCGAGAAAATGGACGAACTGGCCGTCGATCCGCGGGCGACCGACCATTTCCACCCGGTGAACAAGCGGCCGAATGTGCTCTTCGGCGAATGGGACCCGCACAAGATCGATGGTCGCGGATTCTACCGCCGGTTCGTGGTGCGGCAGGGGACACTCGATGCCCTCGTCCGCTGGTCGGTCGCCGGTCCTGCCTCGACCACTGGTACCGCGATCGCCAGGGAGCGGCCGCAATCCTTGTCTCACCCGGATCACCTGTTTGAGGCCTCGGCGGTGCTAGCCGGGACGATCCTAATGGGAGCCGGAATCTGCGGCACCGGGCCGACGTACTACGACTCCTCTGTTACCCTGTCGAAACTGGTGCAGAAGATCGCCCGGTTCCGCGATCGCTTCTACCAGCAGTTGCTCGACGGCCTGCCGGGCGAGCACGGCGAGCGGCTACGGGCGGAGGCCAAGAAACTGAAGCAGCCGTTCGGCGGGGTGCGTCAGGCACTGAACGGCGCGATTGCGTCCGAGCGGGCGTTGCACCTGCAGGAGCGGCGGCTGGCCGTGCTGTTCGCGGCCATGGGTTACGCCACCGCGGCCCGCGAGCGGGCGGCCGCCATCCCTGCTCCCGCCGCCCGCATGACGGCCGAAATCCGCCTACGGCAGACGGCCGCCCAGTACGCCATCCGCAACGACAAGGTGGCCGATACGCCGGGCCTGCTCGCCGAGGCGGAAGACCTGCTACGGCGGGGCATCGACTGCGGTGCGCTCATTGACCCGTGGAACATCCTCGGCTTCCAGGGGCTGTTCCCCACCTTCTCCGACCGCGGCGACACAGTGCGAGACCCGCGGGCCGAAGAATTAATTCTGACTGTCGGCCGGCAACTCGATGTGTACGCGGCGGCGCTCTCGGCCGCCTCCGCCGCCGGCGAGGGGGCAACCGCCGAGCAACTCCGCAAGCGGATGCACGACCTCGCCGGGTGGTGGGACAAGTTTGCCACGTCGACGGTCTCCGAGTTGCCCAAGGTAATCGGGGCCGACCGGGCCGACGCCGGCGAGCACGTGGCCGAGAGCCTCGCCCTGTGGAAGACTGGCGGGGCCACTGACCCGGCCTTTTGGCGGAAGCACCGCGACGGCTTCCATACCCCCGCCGCCTATGCCCAGGTGGTCGATGCCCTCATCGACCACGGCGACCACCGCGCGGCCATGGCCCTGCTGGTGGCATGGCTGAGCGAGGCCGACACTGTTCCGCTGCAAGATCCGTCGGCGTCGTTCTTCCGGCTCGCCTTCCGCTGGCTGAAAGCAGTGGTGAGCGGGGAAGGGGTGGCTACGGCCGATCGCGGGCCGCTAGTACGGCGGTTCTTTGAGATGCTGGAGGTGAACGCCGACGACCGCTGGAGGGTGCCGGCCATCCTCACCGCCCGCCCAAAAGACGACGACGAAGACGAAGAAGACGACTGGAAGAGTGGGCTGTACGCCGACCGTGAATACAAGGACAGCACCGATGACGGCGTCGATAGCAGCCTGGCCGACGACGCCCCACCACCCGTGACCGGAGACTTCCCGCTCGACGGCGAGGCCGAACCAACCACCGCTCGCCTGCGATTCCTGGCGGCGGTCGCTCGGCTGTGGCGACTGGCCGCGCGGCCCGATCTCTTCCCGGCCAACGAACCGGACGCTGCCGCCGTGGTGGCCGGGTGGGTGCGGAATGCTCGCGAAAATCTGTCCGAGTTGGTGACCCTCACCGAACAGGTTCATGCTGTAGTGGTGCCCGAGCCGGTAGGCGGTGTGGAAGGAGTCAGCGAGTACGATCGCCGGCGGAGTGTGAAGGCTCAACTGCTCGATGCTGCCGTGCAAACCGCCGTGGAGACCGCCGCCGCCGCTCGCGCTCTCGCCGCCATGACACCCAATTTGCAGGAACTACCTGGCGGGGAAAAGTCACTCGGCCCGACCGCCGGCATTCGTGTGTGGGAGACGGCCGCCGTCCGTCTGGAGCGGGCGGTAGCATCGGCTCAGCCCGAGACTGTCCGCCAGCAACTCGCACACTTCATCAAGTTGTTCCGCCATGAGCCGATGCTGGTCTGCCCGCCATCGGAGGGGGGGGCTCCTGGTCCGGCAATCCGCGCCCAGACCGCCCAACAGATGATGGAGTCGTTGCTCGCCCGCCTGCCGCGGCTTGGCCTGCTCCGCGAAACCTTCCACCTCACCAAACTCGCCCGCCAGATGGAGCGGAACGACATTCCGGAAGGCCGGCGAGTGAGTTCGTTCGATGTGCCCTTCCGGACGGCGGTGGCCGGCACCGTTGACGCCATCCTGACCGCCGCCCGCGGGTGGGGTGAGGGAGCGAGCGAAGACGGCCCGCTCGCCGCTGCTCTCAAGCAGATTAGCGAGAGTTACCAGAAACTGTGGCTGGAGCACAGCCAGACGCTCCGCCTGTCGTCGCTGGAGGGGGTGCTCGACCAGAGCGAGTGGAACGACCTGAAGGCGTTCATTAAGGCCTACGGGAGCGACCTATTCACTGTGCGCTTCCTGACCACGTCGAACGTACGCGGGGTGCTCGGCCAGGGGGCGGCCGAGTGGCTCGACCGCGAGGTGGTGCAGGGTGACGCCGATCCGCGGCCGAAACTGGTGGAGGCGTGGGCGAACGGCACACTCGATAAGGGCCGGGCCGCCCGCCACTTCGAGACGGTCCTTTCCGCTCTCCTCGAACACTACGACGAATATCGCGATTACAACACCACCACCACCCAGAGCGACTACGGCGAGAACCTTTACATCCTGCTCGACTTCCTCCGCCTGAAGGTGGCCTACGACCGCTACGCTTGGCGACTGCGACCACTGGTGCTCGCCCACGACGTGCTCTGCAAGCGAGGGTACGACCGGCTGGCGAGCAAGTGGCGGGAGTTCGTCGGCGAACGGACGCACCGGTTGGCCGATGAACTGCTGACCGACCTCGCCGCCCGCGAGGCCGAACACGGAATGAAACTGCGGACGGTGCGGGATCGACTGGAGGAGCGGTTCGTGCAGCCGCTGCGAGTCGATCAGGCCTGCGCCCGCGTGCCGCGTGCCGCCGCTGCTCGCCGCGACGGCCAACCCGAGGATAACCCGGCCTTCCGTGGGTTGCTCGCCGCCATTCGCCCCCTCGCCGAAAGCCCGGTAGGGGTCGGCCTCGACATCCCGGCGTGGGTGCGGCGGCTGGAGGACGAACTACGGAAGGTGAAACTGATGGACCCGGACGAGGAGACCGACGAGACATCGCCAGCGGGCAACGACGAGTATCCGCTGCCGCCGCACGCCACCCTCGACCTCGACGACTTCCGCCGACAGGTGCGGGAGTGGGATTCGCCGTTGGGCGATTAACTGTCGAGGAGCCGACCCCGTGGGGGTGGCCCCTCGACTCGCCGAGGTGCCCGAAATGCCCCGCTCGTTCGCGCTCGTCGCCCTGCTCGCGGTGCCGGTGTTCGCCGCCCCGATACCGAAGGCATTGCTCAAGCCGAAGGTCCCCCTGGTGGCCGGCACCAAATGGGTGGCCGAGCAGGAGGCGAGTGACATCTCCCCGTGCGAGTTCACCTTTCATGGCGGCGGCGGGATGACGTGGGGCTACCCAACTCGGAAGCAAGCATTCACTGACGGCCGATGGGAACAGACCGGCGACACCCTGACATACAGCGTGAACAACCGCTATGCCTGGACGAACTTGACGTACCAGGACGGGGAGTTCGTTGGCACGGCCACGAACGTGAAGGGAAAGACGTGGAAGGTCACCCTCCGCCCGGAAGCAAAGTAGGAACCCCCAGCTGATCACGCCATCCGGCTCCCCGCTTTGGCCTCACCCTTCTAGATACGGGCCGAGGCGGCGGAACTTCTCGTACCGCTCCTGAAGCAGCGTTGGCACGGGAATGTCCGCCAACTTGCGGAGATGTCGGCTGAAGAAGCCTCGCAGAGTATTCATCATCTCACGCGGGTTGCGGTGCGCCCCGCCGACCGGCTCAGGTATGATGTCGTCGATCACCCCGTGCTTCTTCAGGTGGTCGGCGGTCAGCTTGAGCGCCTCGGCCGCTCGTGGCTTGGTCTCTTCGTTCGCCACTTTCCACAGGATACCGGCGCAACCCTCCGGTGAAATGACCGAGTAGTAGGAGTGTTGGAGCATTCCGACACGGTCGCCAATGCCGATACCTAGCGCTCCGCCGCTTCCCCCCTCGCCGATCACCACGCACACGATCGGAGTCGGCAGTTGAGTCATTTCCAGGATACTGGTGGCGATGAGTTGGCTCTGGCCCCGCTCCTCCGCCCCGATGCCGGGGTACGCCCCCGGTGTGTCGATCAGGCACACCACCGGCAAGCGGTACTTGGCAGCCAGTTTCATCTTGCCGAGCGCCTTGCGGTACCCCTCCGGGTGGGCACACCCGTAGAAGCACTGTTGGCGTTCTTTCAGGTTGCGGCCCTTCTGGTGGCCGACAAGCATCACCTTGATGCCATCGACGCGGGCGAATCCGGTGCGAATGGCGCGGTCGTCGCCAAACGCCCGATCGCCGTGCAGTTCGGTGAACTCCTCGAAGAGGCCGTCGATATAGTCGCAGGTCTGTGGGCGGGCCGGGTGTCGAGACACCAGTACCGTCTCCCAGGGGCTGAGGCGGGAGTACCGCTCCTTTTTCAGGTCGTTCAACTCGTACCGCATCCGCCGCACCGCCTCGCCATCGCCGGAGGTTTCCTCCAGCTTGGCCAGGGACAGTTCCATATGGTGGATGTCAGTCTCGAAGGGAAGGGGAGTCGGGATCATGGCCACGGTTGAGGGGAAAAGAATTGTGTAGGGGCACCCACAGGGGGAACCCAACCGATCATGGCACTCCCTGTGGGTGCCCCTACCGGCGAATCACATCATGCCGCCGGCGTCCATGTCTTCGTCGACCTTGTCCGACTTGAACACCTTGACCTTCTTCAGTTCCATGAGCACCTCATGGAACGACTTGTACCGGGCCTCTCGTTTCTTGGCCAGCATCTTGAGTACGATCGCCCCAAACTCGTCGGTCACATCTGGGTTGTACTGCGAGGGTAGGGCAGGCAGTTCGGCGAAGTGCTTCCGATACAGTTCGCCCACGCTCGCACCCTTGAACGGCACCCGACCCGTAACCACCTCGTACCAGGTGATGCCGAGGCTGTAGATGTCGCTCCGCCCATCAAGCAACTCGCACCGGATCTGCTCTGGAGACATGTAGCTGACCGTCCCTTCGGGTGCCTTTCGCTTGCGGAAGAGGTTGGCCAGGAACCCAGTTTGGAGTGGAGCGCTGATGGCGAAGTCGATAATCTTCGTCTGTCCCAGGGCGTTGCACATGATGTTGTCGGGCTTTACGTCGCGGTGGACGAATTTGGACGCGTTCATGTATGCCAGCCCCGTGGCCGACTGCTTGAAGATTTTCTTGGCATTCAGCCGCAGGAACTCCTTGTCCTTCACGTCCTTCGAGATGAGCCGGCGGCGGATCGACCCACTGGCGAAGTACTCCATGATGAAATGTGGGGTACTCTCGCTCTTGTTCACCTTCACGACGTGAACGACATTCTCGTGCCGCAGTTGCATGCCGATGGCGGCATCGTTGAACAGTTTGGCTCGCTCGGTTTTGGCCGAGGCGAACTCCGGGAGCAGCAACTTCATTGCGAAGTGCCGGTTGCTGGTCGGTTCGACCACCTCCCACACCTGGCTTTCCCGACCGGTATGTAGCAGTCCGCGCAGTTTGTACCCGCTGATGATCTGTCCAGTATCGGCCATGAATGCATTCCTGACGAGCCGCGACCGCGAGGGAGCGGGGTGATGGCCGCTTCCTCGCGGTCGCGGCTCGTGTCGGGTTACCAGTACTTCTCGAAGTGGACGTTTCCGTCCACCTTCAACGTTGGGTTATCGGCTTTGAACCCACGAGCCTCCAGCGCCTCGATCGCCCCGAGTGGCTCGGGATACTTCCACTCGCCAGTTTCCTTGTCTTTGTACGGAATGCCGATCATCTTCGGGTTGCCGCACAGGAACACGTGGCAGGCGGCCGGGTCGAGCGGGCGGCCGAGGAACGAATCAAGCTCCTTGCTCACGATCAGGTCTTGAATGTACTTCTTGCTCCCGCCGGCCACGACTTCGCGGGTGGTGAGCGGCAGGTACTTGTAGTTCGGGAACTGCTTCTCGAGCCGGCGATGAGTAGCAAGGTAGCCGAGGTCTTGAGCGTACCGCACGCAGCAGGCGTTCAGGATTGGCCCGGTGTGCCCACCGCGGAGCAGTGCGGCCGCCATACTGTTATGGGGGGCCTCGCCGGTGCCGGTGCCGAGGAAGACAATCGCATCGGTGCTGTTCGTCACCGGTTCCAGGGTGAAGTGGCCGACGACCTTCTCGCCAACCTGCAGGCGGTCGCCCTCCTTCAGAGCGAACAGACGGGGTGTGAACGCTGGTACACGCCCGTCCGGGTTTTCGCGGACGAGCACGATGTAGAACTCGTACCAGTCGTCTTGGGATTCATCACGGAGGTGTTCGGTGCCGTCGGCGTAGAAGCCGTGGCTGATGGAGTACGATCGGCGGACGAGCTTGGTCAGGTCGTCCGGCTTGAGGACCTCGACTTGGCAGCCCTCGACTCGCGGCTCGAAATTCGCGAGGCCGAGAGTGCAGTATTGCCCGCCGTGGTATTTCGGGCGTGGGAAGTCGGGCTTCACCCGAACGACCATGAGGTCGGAGTGAAGGCGCACGATGCGGGTGACCGTGGCGTTGTACCGGGTGGC
>JALOQR010000119.1 GCA_025459365.1 Fimbriiglobus sp. | reverse complement strand
TATGAGGCCGCGTTCAAGATCACGCCCGTACTGCTACGGTATCCAGCGGGTGCGAAGGACTACCAGAAGGCGAAGAATGCCGACCGCAAGTTCGGCTACCACGACGACTCCTTCGCCTGGGCCACCCTCCACACTGGCAAGAAGGGCGACGAGTGGTTCTACATGACGGCGCTGAAGGCCGCCGGCCCGGACGCCGAGGCGAAGTGGAAAACACACCCGATTGGCGGGGAGATCCGCCCCGAGGCGTGGGGCAAAGTGTTCGACCCGAAACCGGGGAAAAAGGAGATTCAGGACTTCCGCAAGTGCGTGGAAACCACCCACGCCACCTGGCTGATGGACAGCGGCATGTTCGAGAAGAAGCAGAAGGCCGATCGTATCCAGCGGGCCGAAGAAGAAGTGCGCCGGATGGGGTACGAGTTCCACGCCCCGGCGGTGACGGTCGGCGAGGTGTCGGGCGGCAAGCTGGCGGTGGCGCTGGAGATCGAGAACCGCGGGGTTGCCCCGTTCTATTACGACTGGAAGGCGGAATGGGGGTTGCTCGCCGACGGGAAGGCGGTGAAGGCGTGGCCGGCGAGCGGCAAGCTCACGGGCCTGTTGCCCGGCGACAAGCCGCGGACCTGGGCAGACTCGCTCGACGTGGGTGGGGTGAAGGCCGGCAAGTACACGTTGGCTGTGCGGGTGTCGAACCCGCTGAAGACCGGCAAGCCGCTGCGGTTCGCTAACGAAACTCAGGGCGACGAGTGGTTGACGTTGGCTCCGGTGGAGGTGAAATGACCCCATGACCGCACCGAACAAACCCATCACCGTGCCCGACTTCCATGCGGCCCGCGGGGTGCGGAAGCTGGCAGTCGTTACTGCCTACGACTTCACCTCCGCCGTCATCGCCGACGCTGCGGGGGTCGATGCCATTCTTGTCGGCGATTCGCTCGGCATGGTGGTGCAGGGGCACGGCACTTCGCTGCCGGTGTCGATGGCCGAAATGCTCTACCACCTGCGGTGCGTGAGGCGGGGCACGAAGCGGGCGTTGATCGTGGCGGATTTGCCGTTCCTGAGCTATCAGGTGTCCCCGCGGCAGGCAGTGAAGAACGCCGGCAAGATGCTGAAGGCCGGGGCCCACGCGGTGAAGCTCGAAGGCGGCGAGCGGATGGCCGACGCCATCGCCGCATGCGTGCGGGCCGACATTCCGGTGATGGGGCACATCGGCCTGACCCCGCAGTCGGTCCACCGCATGGGCGGGTTCAAGGTGCAGCGGGATGCGGAGGAATTGCTCGCCGACGCGAAGGCGGTCCAGGCCGCCGGGGCGTTTAGCCTGGTGGTGGAGGGAGTGCCGACGGAACTCGGGGCGAAGGTGACTTCGGCGGTGAACATCCCCACCATCGGCATCGGTGCCGGCCCGCACTGCGACGGGCAGGTGCTGGTGTGGCACGACTTGCTGGGGTTGTACGACGGCCTGCGGCCGAAGTTCGTGAAGCGGTACGCCGAACTCGGGGCACTGGCGACAGATGCGGTGGCGAAATACTGCGACGAGGTGCGGACGGGGGTGTTTCCGGCGGCCGAACACGGGTTTAAGTAGGGCCGGCTCGCCCGCCCCACGCGAGCGACCGCACCACCACGGCCGCCTGCTCGCACTGTTCACGGGTCACGTCCAGGTGCGTCACCGCCCGCACGGTCGTCTCGCCGAGGGCGGACATGAGCACCCCTTGCTCGCGGAGTTTCCGCGTCACGTCCTGGGGGCTGCCGTGCCTCGCCCGGTCCACCTCGAACCACACCAGGTTCGTTTCCACCACTGGTGGCACCAGCGTGAAGCCGGGCACGCTCCGCACCGCGTCGGCGAGGAGCTTGGCGTTGGCGTGGTCGTCGGCGAGTCGGGTCACGTGGTGTTCCATCGCGTACAGGCAGGCCGCGGCGATCATCCCCGCCTGCCGCATCCCCCCGCCAAACATCTTGCGGTATCGCCGGGCGAGCTTCATCTGCTCCTTTGTGCCCGCCAGCGCCGACCCGACCGGCGCGCCCAGCCCCTTGCTGAAGCAGACGCTCACCGTGTCGAACTGCGCGGCCCACACGTCGGCTGGCACCCCGGTGGCCACCATCGCGTTCCACAGCCTCGCTCCGTCCAGGTGGCGGGCCATGCCCTCCTGGCGTGCCCAGCGGCCCATCGCCCGCACGGCGTCGATGTCGTAGCACGTCCCGCCGCCGCGGTTGTGCGTGTTCTCCAGCCAGAGGAGTTTGCTTGGCGGGGAGTGGATGTCGTCCGGGCGGTGCAGCCCTTCTAGTTGTGCGAGCGACAGCCGGCCGAACGCCCCAGGAAGCGGTCGAACGGTCACCCCGCTGAGCGCCGCCGGACCGCCCCCTTCCCACAGCACAACGTGGCTCGTCTCCTCGCAGATCAACTCCTCGCCGGGTCGGCAGTGCAGCCGCACGGCGATCTGGTTGGCCATCGTCCCGCTCGGCACGAAGATCGCCGCTTCCTTGCCCAGCCGCACGGCCACCGCCTCTTCCAGGGCGTTGACGGTCGGGTCCTCGCCGTACACGTCGTCTCCCACTGGGGCAGCGAACATGGCTGCCGTCATGGCGTCGGTCGGCCGGGTGACGGTGTCGCTCCGTAGGTCGATCATCGCAATCTGCTCCGGGGGAAGTGGTAGCGTATCCGCTGGCCGTTGTTCCGTCGTTCCACCGCCCGTTCCGGCCAGCAGACCGCTTGCGTTTGTTCGGTGGTTTCCCATAATTCCTGCACCGGGCGGGCGAAACACCCGTTACCCTCTCGGCCTCATCGGTTATGACACGTACCTGCCCCCGTTGCTCCCGCTCGATCGCCGACTCGACCGAAACGGGCGAGGCGCCATCGTTTTGCATGTATTGCGGCGAGCGGCTGAAGGCGGTGGCAGTCGATGAAACGATCATCCGTCCGGTGCAGCCGTCACCGGTCAGTCAACTCCTATCGGACGTTCCAGAAGACCACGCCGACTACGACACCACCCGCACCGGCCACGGCGATCCATCTTCTGTTGATCCGCCCACTCGCGATGCCGCTCCTGCTCGTGTGGGGGGCTACCGATTGGTGAAGGCGCTCGGCAGCGGGGGCATGGGGCAGGTGTACGAGGCTGAAGATCCGAACACCGGTACTCGCGTGGCGGTCAAGCTCCTGTCGCGAAGGCTGAGCACCAACCCGGCGTCGGTCGAGCGGTTCCGCCAGGAAGGGCGGCTAGCGAGTCAGCTCACTCACCCGCGGTGCGTGTTCGTGCTGCGGGCCGACACCGACAACGGCCGGCCGTTCATCGTGATGGAACTGATGCCCGGCCGCACGCTCAAGGACGAAGTGGACGATCGTGGGCCGTTGCCGGTGGCCGAGGCGGTCGAGTACATGCTCGACGTGATTGACGGTCTGATCGAAGCCCACCGCCTCGGGGTCATCCACCGCGATGTAAAGCCGAGCAACTGCTTCCTCACAGCGGATGGGCGGGTGAAGGTGGGCGACTTCGGCCTGAGCAAAAGCCTGGCCGGCGATACCACCAAGCAACTCACCCACTCGGGCACGTTCCTGGGCACGGTGCTATTTGCCCCGCCGGAGCAGATCAAGCACGAGCCAGTCGGGTACGACTCAGACGTCTACTCGGTGGCGGCCACCCTTTACTACCTGCTGATGGGGCAAGCGCCGCACCAGCACGAGAGCCTGACGGCCGTGCTCGCCAAGGCCATCTCCGAGCCGGCCCCGCCGTTGCGGCCGAAGCGGCCGGAGGTGTCGGCCGAGTTGGAACGGGCGGTACTCAAGGGACTCGAGCGGGACCGCACCCGCCGGTTTCAGAGCCTCGAAGAGTTCCGCGACGCCCTGACCGATGTGTTGCCGAAGAACCAGGCACCGGCCGGTGTGCGGTCTCTGGTGCTGGCGTACTTCATCGACTTGGTCCTCGGGTACTTCGTGCTGTTGCCGGTCGAGTTCCTGCGGACCCTGCTCATGCCGGAGTTGAGCCAGGAGCAAACCCAACTGGCGAGTATGGCCGTGAACGGCCTGTTCCACCTGCTCTACTTCACCCTGTTCGATGGGTTGTTCGGGGCAACGCCGGGCAAGATGCTGTTTCGACTGCGGGTGCGGCGGGTCGGCCGCACCGACCCGCCGGGGCTGCTCTGGGGGCTGGTCCGGGCAGCTGTATTTCAGGCCATCTGGTTTGTTCCCACGCTCATCGCCATCCTCGCCGCGTGGAGTCTTGGTCAGTTCATGTTGTGGGTGTTGTTCTCCCCCATTGGCTGGGCCATCAGTGCCGCGGTGTTGCTCCCCCAACTCCGACGGACGACACTCGGCCACCGCGGTGTCCACGATTTCGTCGCCGGCACGCGGGTGATCCAGAAACGGCCGCCCGCCCGCCGTTCGCGGCTGGTGTCTGCCCACCCGAATCCGCTGGATCGCATCGCCACGACTTCCGTGCCGCTGCCCGAGTGCGTGGGGCTGTTCAAGATCGTCGGCAAGTTGTGCGATGTGGACGATGGCGGGCAGGTGTGGGTGGGCGAGGATGAATCGCTCGGCCGGCGGGTGATTGTGCGGGTGGAGCCTCCCGGGGCCGGCGACGACTCTCGATTCGACGACCCAGTTGTCCGCCCGGCACGCCTCCGGGCGGTCGGCCACGGCACGGTGGAGTGGGGCGGCGGGGAGCGGGCGTGGGTGGCGTTCGTCGCACCGGTTGGCGCACCCCTGACCGATGTGGTCAGCGAGCAAAAACGCCTGAACTGGGCCGATGCCCGCGGGGTGCTGGAACAGTTGACCGCCGAGTTGATCGATGGCGAACGGGACGGCACCGCCCCACCGGTGGTCACCCCCGATCAGGTGTGGGTGGAACCGAGCGGTCGTGTGCAGGTACTCGACTTCCCACTCCCCACTGGCACAGCTGCGGCGGCCGGTGAGACCCGTACCCGCTACCCCAGCGGTACTGCCGACCCATTCCAGTTCCTGCGGCGTGTGACCACCCTGATGCTCGAAGGTCGCCCGCGGACGAGCGACGAGCCGGTGGCCGCACCCCTCCCGGCCAAGGCCGAGGCGATCACCACCGACCTGATGGAAGACCGCTTCCACGAACTGCCCGAGTTCCAGAAGGCGCTGCACGACAACCGCCAACTCCCCCCTGAAGTCACCACTGGTATGCGGGCCGGGCATCTGTCGGCCACGGCTGTGATGTGCGGAGGGTGGCTGTTCCTCATGTTCATTCTCAGTGGGATCGTGAGTTGGGGCATTGCCTTTGGGATGTCGATGGAAGCCATCCAACGGGAAGAACTGCTGGCCTCGCTCGACAC
Organism: Fimbriiglobus sp.; assembly: GCA_025459365.1. Lineage (GTDB taxonomy): Bacteria > Planctomycetota > Planctomycetia > Gemmatales > Gemmataceae > JALHQU01. The sequence goes on along the minus strand of JALOQR010000119.1, from coordinate 6,759 downwards.
CCCGGAAAAACGAAAGGAGTGGATCACTACAGTGCGTCGGCAGGCATCCAACGAGAGCGAAAAACGCGACGCGGAGCGGTTCGAGCGGTTGTTCTCCGAGGAGCGGGCCGACCGAACACTCCGTCTGTTGCGGCGAGAGGTGGTTGTTCGGCAGGCGTACCAGGCCGATGCCGAGAAGCGGCTCAACCCGGTGGAGCGTTCCCTCCTCCGCGGGATGATCACCCAGGTGACTCAGACCCGACAGTTCAACCTGGGACCATCGATCCGTAACTACCTCTCCCGTGTCGAGCAACAGGAACAGGGGGAACACACCGTGGGCGGCAAGGAGTTCGACGCGACGGGGGAGATGGCGTCGGACCACGTCGAGAACACCGACAAACTGGACGATGTCACCCGCATCGCGGGGATTGTCATGGGTTGCGTCATCGCTCAGTGGCCGTTGGTTTGGTTCCCGCTGTTCGCCCTGGTGTTTCGCGGCGGCATCGCCCGGTGGATTGCCGGAGTCGCGTTCGATCGGCACGACGGTCGGCCCGCGTCGCGGTGGGTCTGCGGCCTGCGATCCCTCCTGACGTGGCTACCGCTCTTGCTCGTACTCTGGGGGGCGATCGCTCTTCAGGTGTGGTTGCCCACCTGGGTGTACCTCCGCACCCTTCTCTGGCTCGGCGGGTTTGTCGTTCTCGGGTTGATGGCGTTCCTCGCCCTTCGCCGCCCGGACCAAACCCCTCTCGACCGACTCTTCCGGTTGTCGATCGTCCCGGCCTGATGCCCTTGCGGGTGTCGGCCAACCCGGCGAACCGTCCGATCGACACTCGAATGTTAAACGTGTGTTCGTAGATCTGGGGAAGCCTCGCACCGCCGGTCATGGCTCCGCTCCCCCCCCTCTCTGCCACACTGCCACCTGCCACACACATACCCCCCCCACCTCGGCCACCGACCCCGACCGGCATCCCACATCCCGCCATTTGGTTGTAATTTCTTTTACAGCAGAGGTTTAAGTTCGCTCATCTGCCGCTGTCAGCTTCCGGGTGACTCGGGATGAGCCGATCTCCCTGCCGGCAGGGCCGCGCGATTCGTGGCTACGCCGGGGGTCGAAATCCGCCGGCACGCTCGCCCCAACTCGGCCTTCCGTCGCCCCGTGGGGCACGCTATACCCATCGCTTCTGCGTGCCTGTGCCGTCTCCGGAGGTGAGAATGTCCCGTCGAACCCGCTTGGCTGTGGCGTCCGCCGTGCTCGCCGCCCCGTTCGCCGTTGCCCAGGGGCCGGCTCCGGTTCAACCGCTCAAGCCTGTCTCCGGCTTCCCACAGACCCCGCCCGCCCAAACTCAACCGCCGACCCAAACACCGCCGCCCTCCAGCGGAGTGGTGCCGACCGCCGGGCAGTTGCCATCTGGCGGTGCGCCCCCGGTGAAGGCCCCCCCACCGGCCCCGGTCGCTCCGGACGCCAGGACGATGAAGCACCTGGAGGGGTGGGAGGCGGCCATGAAAACGGTGGACACCTACTACGCCGCCGCCACCATGACCGAAGCGAACACCGCCCTCAAGCGGGATACCAAGTTCAACGTGTCGGTGTGGCTGATGAAGCCGAACCTGGCCCGCATGGACATGGGCAAGCCGCCAGCCACCAACGCCAAGGAAGCCCCCGCCCCCGACAAGATGATCATCAGCAACGGCAAGAGCATCTACGAGTACGACGGCCCGCGGAAGGTCCGTACGTCGGCGGCGCTCGGGCCGAACGGGGCGGGAAACAACCTGCTGCTCGAACTGATGTCGGGTCCGTCGGCGAAGGCGCTGGCCAACCGGTTCACCATCATCACCAACAAGGAAGACGAGAACTTCGTCATCCTGGAGGTGAAGCCGGTGTTCCCGAACGACAAGGAGGAGTTCGACACCCTGACGATCGCCCTGTGCGGGGCGAAGTTCCGGGAGCGGGCGTACATCCCGCGGATGGTGGTGATGAAGCGGGACGGCGGGCAGACGACCGAGACGTGGGACTTCGAAGATCCAAAGGTGAATCCGAAGGGGATCGACGCAACCACGTTCACCCCGGTGCCGATCCCGGTCGGCTGGAAGGACGATCAGCGGGTGCTGCCGCGGTCGGCAGCACCGTCGGCCCTGCCGACCGGCGGCATCAAGGCCCCGCCGCCGACCACCCCGCCGGGCAAGTGAGCCGGGTGGCGGCTCACTTCTCCGACGGCGGGCCGAGGAACTTGTCGACGGCCGGGTGGATCGCAGTCCACGGCCAGAAGAAGGTGATGGTCAACTGCTTCCGTCCGCCGGCGTCGGCCACCGCCGCCGTCTTGAGTGCCTCGGTCAGCGGGTCGGCCAGCACCCCCGGTTGCTCTCGCCCGCTCACCCCCTCCAGCAGTCCGGCCAGTTGCCGCTCGGCGAACCGGTCGAGCCTCGCTTTGTCCGCCCCGTTCAGCGTCAGCGTCACCCGTGCTTGCCCGGCGTCGGCGTTCGCCACCGTCAGGGTGAGCAGATCGACTCCGAATGCCGACATCGGTTCGGCTTTGCCCTTTGGGTCGAGCGGTAGGCGGCAGTCGGCAGTGGCGGCGAAGAACACGAGCGGGGTGCCAGCGGCGGTGGCATCGGTGACGGCGGCGAGCAGGCGGGCGTCGGTGAAGGCCGGCCCCTTGCGGGTCTGGGCGTGCTTGTAGAGGTCAGCGAGATCGGCCCGCCCCTCCGGCCCGACGGCGAGCAGGTAGGCGGGCGGGTCGGCGACCAGGGCGGCCCGCACCGCCCGCGCCGGCGGGTTGAATTGGTTCGCCTTGCCCGGCAGTTTGGTTCGCACCACCATCGTCCCGTTGGCCGACGGCTCCACCTCCGCCCACGGGAGTTGCTTCAGCCCATCGCGGAACGCGCTCCCCTTCAGCACCTCTCCCTCGCCGATCGCCACCCGTCGGCCCATGTCGGCGTGAAACCCGACCACCACACGATCGAACCGCCGGGGGTCGAACCGTGCCCACTTGTCGAGGGTATCGACTTGCCTGCGGGCGTTGGTCGTCGTTTCCACTTCGGGCCGGGCGAGTTCCCAGTACGCTTTGGGATCGACCACCAACACGGCGGCGGTGTCGTCGGGCAGCAACTCAACGGCCGGGCGGAAGGGGGATTTCTGCGTGGTCGGCGGAGTCGGCGTGGTCGGTGGGGCGGCGGTGGTGGGGGTGACCGTGTCGTCCTTGCCACTGAGGGCGAGAAGCACGGCCAGCACCACAATCAACGCGACCCCACCCACGCCGGCGGCGACGACCGCCATCACCGGGAACCCACCGGCCGGTTTCTTCGTGGGCGGTCGTTTGGCTCGCCGGTCGGTGCCCCTTCGGGGGCGGGTGGGGATGTCGGTGCTTTCGGGCGTCGTGGCGTCGGCGGATGGCTTCGGGATCGGTTTGGCCTGAGAAACCACCCGCACCGTGCGCTGGCCAGAGGGTGGGGAAGCGGGTGATGCCGCCGAGGGGTTGGCGGGTCGCACGACCGGGCGGATCACCGACCGCACCCCGGATTCGGTGGCCGGGGCCGGGGCCGGGGGCACCGCGACAGGTTGTGCGGGCGGTGGAGTCGTTCCGCCGGGCGGGGCGAGGTCGATCGTCTGGAACCCGCCGCGAGACGTTGCGGCCGGGGCGGCGGCGGGGGTGTCGTCGAGCGATGGCAGGCCGGCCAACTCGCCGAGAAGGTGCGGCAGTTGGGCGGCATCGAGTGGGCGGTCGCCAGTGAAGTGGGTCAGTTCGCGAGCCACCTCGTCGGCCGTCTGGTAGCGGTCTTCCGGCTTCTTGGCCATCATCTTTTTGATGACCGCGGCCAGCCCTGGCGGCACATCCGGGCGATACTGGCGGATGTCGGGAATGGGGTCGAGTTGGTGCTTGATGAGCTTGTCGATGGCGGTGCCGCTGCTGTACGGCGGCAACCCGCGGAGGAGGTAGAAGAGGGTGCAGCCGAGGCTGTAGAGGTCGGCCCGCGGATCGACCGTGCTGGAGTTGCGGCTCTGCTCGGGCGACATGTAGTCCGGAGTGCCCACGACGGTTCCATCGCGGGTCAGTTCGGTAGAGTTGACGTCGTCGTCGTCGGCGAGGCTGCGGACCAGCCCCATGTCGAGGATCTTCACCATCGCCTTGCCGCCGGTGCCGGGGATGGCGCGCTCCCCGCTGACCAGCAGGTTACTTGGCTTGATATCGCGGTGAACCAGCCCCTTATCGTGGGCGTGCTGAAGCCCGAGGGCGGCCTGGCGGATGTACTCGGCCGCCTCGCCAGGGGGCATGAACGCCCGCTCTTTGTTCAGGTCCTTGACCAGCCGCGACAGGTCGGACCCATCGACGAACTCCATCGCGAGGAAGTACCGCCCGCCGACGTCGTCGGCCTCGAAGAGCTTGACGATGTTCGGGTGTTCGAGCGCCGCGGCGGCGCGGGCCTCGCGCTTGTAGCGCTGCACCACGGTCTTGTTGGCCAGCAAATTGGGGCGGATCGTTTTGAGTGCCACTTCCTGCCCGAGGCGGCTGCCAATGGCCCGGTACACCTTCCCCATGCCGCCTTCGCCGATTCGCTCCAGAATCAGGTACTGGCCGAAGAGGAGTTCACTGGCCCGGCCGGTCTGGATCTTCCGCGCCATGTACTTGGTGACGAACTTGCCGGCGAGGAGTTTCTCGGCGAGGCGGGTGGGGTCGGTCGCATGTTCGGTGAAGAGGCGTTCGGCGGCGACCCGCTGATCGGGGTCGAGCCGCCCGCACCGCAGGAGGGCGTCGTACAGGGACAGGTCGGGTGCGGTGTTCATGTCCCGGAGCGGGGGCACTGGCGAGAACGGCCCACGATCGATTTCAGACGGGGCGAAAAACAGTTGAGTGATTGTACCTCAGGAAAGCGACGGCGGTTCCGGAAAATGAGGACGGCCTGCCGATGGAGATGGTTCTGAATGCCGTCAGGATAATTGTGCCATCGCATGAATCCCTTGCGGCCAGGAGTTTCGCCTAGCCTCGGAGTGGGTCGATCGACATCGGCAAGGCAGGGGAATAGAGTCTTATTCACCCCGTCTTGGCTTGAGCCGTCATGCCCGACTCCGACCCGACCGACCCGCCGCCGGCTCGCCGTGCCGCCCCGAAGACGGTTCTGGTCCGCGCCGCCGACATCCAGCCCGAGCCGAACGACGACGAGCCGACCGGCCCGCCGAGGGTGTTGTTCTGGTTCCGCCTGGGGTGCGCCCTGGTGGCGGTGTCGGCGCTGTTCACGACCGCGGCGGCCGTGCTGTACAACATCACGGAGGAATGGGAGGTCGGCGGCTGGATCGCACTCCTGGTGGTGTCTCCAATCGTGTTTGCGGCCTACACCCTGCCGCTGTGGTGGCGGCGGCCGAAATGGTGGCACTGGGTGTATGGGCTTGCCCTGATGATCCCCGGCGTGGTGCCGATCCCGAACCCGTTCACCGTGGCGGTACTGGTGTTTTGGTTCAGTGGCCGAACCGTGCGGTACTTCCGCCGCCCGCCACCGAGCTACGCCTACACCCCTCCGCCGGCCCCAATCGACCCCGACGCCCCGCCACTACCGGAACCGCCCGGCGTGCTGTTTGCCCTGCGGTGGCTGTGCGTGATTGGGTGCGTGGCGTGCCTGCTGGCCATGCCAATCACGGTGTTGCTCCACACCTACGATCCCGCTGGAGGTGTGGGGGTGTTTTGGTGGCTGGGCGGGTTCGCGGCCGGCTTCGTGCTGTTCGTGGTGCCGCTGTTTGCCCGCCGTCCGCGGCCGTGGGTGTGGTGGTATGGGGTGGGGCTGCTTGGGGTGTGCTCCGTCTCCGGGTACTTCACACTGCTCGCCCTGCCGACCCTGGCATTCTGGCTGACACGACCACCGCGGGCGTATTTCGCCGGGCGCGGCACGATCGCGGCCGCCTGACGGTGGTGCCTGGGCCTCGCATCGGGTATCATCACTTTCCCACCCGCGCCGCAGGTCACCATGTTTCGCACATTCTTCACACTGATTCTGCTCCCGTTGCTCGCTGTCGCCGCTCCGGTGCCGAAGCCCCCGCCCAAGAAGATGGAGGAAGTGTTCGGCACTTTCGTCGAGGCCAACGGGGTGACGGCTGAGATGACCCGCCGGGGAGAACTGAAGGTGGAGGTGTCGAAGGACGCCGCTGCTGACACCAACCGTGTCTCGACCGCCCGCCCGCTCGTCACCCGCACGGTGGAGGGGGACTTCGAACTGGTCGTCCGCGTCACGCATTCCCCGCCGACCGCCGCCGACCTGACCACCGCCATCGGGGCAGGGAACCCTACGGTGACGGCCGGCCTCGCCCTGTACGCCGCCGGCGACCCGAAGAGCACGCACACCTTCCTGCAAAAGCACGCTCGCATCAGCGACGCCTGGAGGACGCAGTTGTCGGCGAACACCCAGCACCAGCGGGGCGGGAGCGGCACCGGGCGGCAGGGGCAGAAGTTGGAGGAGAAACCGATCTACCTGCGGCTCACCCGCAAAGGGGACGAGTTCAAATCCGAGACGAGCACCGATGGAAAGAAGTGGCAGGCGTTCGCCACGCACAAGGCGACCGGATTCGGCGGGGCGGTGGTGGTCGGCCCGGTGGCCACGCACAACATTACCGGCGGGTACGAGGTGACGTTCGACGAGTACGAGATCAAACCCGTGCCGGGCAAGTAGGGTGGGTCCGCAGGGGTCGTCAGACCCCGGGCGACCCACGCGGTATCATCTCCCGATGCCCCGCCCGCGTGTGTTCGTCGTCCGTGCTATCCTGCAAGTCGCTGACGAAAGGCGAAAAGAAGTAGGGTG
>JALOQR010000118.1 GCA_025459365.1 Fimbriiglobus sp. | reverse complement strand
GAAGAAGGAAAAGTGACGGCACAACGCCCAGGGCTGCCCCCGCTCGGCTCGCTGTCTGCCACTGCTACGCCCAGTCTGTCAACCAACGGCGGACGGCGCTCACCTCGCCGGCTGGATGGCCCCCGCGACACCAGGGCAACTCTTCAGGAACAAGCCGCGTCTCGACAACTCCGAGAACGGCACCGGTGACACCGGGCCTTCGTGGACTTCGCCTTCCGGCCTCCGCATTGTCGTTGCAAGTCGGAAAACGCACGCCGTCTCTATAATGCCAGACCCTATTTTCCCGCCGCACGACGCAGGGCACCGCCATGCAAGACCGCATCGCCTACCAGGGCATCACCTTCGACGACGTGCTGCTCGAACCGGGGTACAGCGAGGTGGTGCCGAAAGAGGTCGACGTTCGCACTCAACTCACCCGCTCGATTCGCTTGAACATCCCGATCCTGTCCAGCCCGATGGACACCGTGACCGAGAGCGAACTGGCGATCGCGCTCGCCCAGGAGGGTGGCCTCGGCCTCATCCACAAGAACCTTTCCATCCCCGTGCAGACCCGCGAGGTGGACAAGGTCAAGCGGAGCGAGAACGGCGTCATCACCGACCCGATCACGCTGCCGCCGGATGAAACCGTGCGGACCGCTCGTCAGATCATGCAGCAGCACCACATCAGCGGGGTGCCCATTACGGTCGGCGACGAGAAGAAGTTGGTCGGCATCCTGACGCGGCGGGACCTGAAGTTCCTGACCGACGCCGATCAACGCATCGACGATGTGATGACCAAGAACAACCTCGTGACGGCCCCCGAGGACACGACGCTCGCCGACGCCGAACGCATCCTGAATGAGAATAAAGTGGAGAAACTTCTCCTGGTGGACGATGAATACCGGCTGAAAGGATTGATCACGATCAAAGACATCGAGAAGACAGAAAACTTCCCGAATGCCTGCAAAGACGCCCGCGGGCGGTTACGGGTGGGTGGGGCGATTGGGGTGTTTGACTTCGAGCGAGCCGATTCGCTCATCCGGGCCGGGGTCGATGTGCTGGCGGTCGATTCGGCCCACGGGTTCAGCCGGAACGTGATCGAGACGGTGAAGGAACTCAAGAAGCGGTACACGATCGACGTGATCGCCGGGAACGTGGCAACAGCGGAAGGGGCCAAGGCACTCGCCGACGCCGGGGCCGACGCGATCAAGTGCGGCATCGGCCCAGGAAGCATCTGCACCACGCGGATTGTTTCGGGAGTGGGCGTGCCGCAGATGTCGGCCATCGCCAACAGCCTGAGTGGGGTACTTGGCCGCGGAGTGCCGATCATCGCCGATGGTGGCATCCGGTATTCCGGCGACATCACCAAGGCGCTGGCGATCGGTGCCGGCTGTGTGATGATCGGCGGGTTGTTCGCCGGCCTGGCGGAAAGCCCCGGTCAGATGATTCTGTACCGTGGGCGGAGTTTTAAGGCCTACCGCGGCATGGGGTCGCTCGGGGCCATGCAAGCGGGCAGCGGCGATCGTTACTCGCAGGGCGAGGCGGCCGCCAAGGGCAACGGCAAACTGGTGCCGGAAGGGGTCGAGGGGCGGGTGCCGTACAAAGGCCCGCTCACCCCGTTCGTGTTCCAGTTGGTTGGCGGGCTTCGGTCCGGCATGGGGTACGTCGGCGCACGGACGCTCGACGAATTGCGGGCGAAGGCGCGGTTCATTCAGGTGACCGCAGCTTCAGTGCAGGAGAGCCATCCGCATGACATCGCGATCACCCAAGAGTCGCCAAACTACAGCGTGGGCAACTACGCCACGGGCGACAACGACTAGCTTGCTGATGGTGCTGGCGGTCGCCGCAATGGCGTCGGGCCAAGGCACGCCAGCCCCCACCTCGTGGCAGAAGTTCCCCACGAGTGCCGTCGGGACGCCCCCTCTGCCGCCCCCGCCCCCGCTCCAGGGAACGACAGTTCCCCCGCCCTCGGCCCCTGGCTCGCGCGTGGTGCTGTTCACCAAGCCAGCCGGCGAGGTGAAGCCGGTGCAAGCCACCGATCTGGACAAGAAGCACGGCGACGAGAACGGGAAGAAGGCGAAGACCGACGACAAGGACAAGAAAGAGGACGAGAAGAAGAAGGAAAAGCCTCCGCTTCCGAACCCGTTCGTACTGCGAACCGATGCCGATCTGGTGGCCGATATCAATGCCGACCGCGATTTGGCCAGCAAACAGAAAGACTACGAGAAGGAACTCCGGAAGTACGAGAAGGGCGACACCAAGGAAAAACCGCTCAAGCCACTCGAAGTGCCGGTGCTCGAAACCGGACCGTTCCAGCCGACTCAGCAGGTGAAAGCCGGGTACGCCCCGATGCAGGCCGTGCTGGAGCCGAGCTACGTTGTTCACCGCCGGCTCCTGTTCGAAGAGAAGAACAGCGAGCGGTACGGGTGGGATCTGGGAGCGGCTCAGCCAATCGTGTCCACCGTGGCGTTCTTCAAGGACACGCTGCTGTGGCCGAGCAAGCTGACATCGAACCTCGACGAGCGGTACGACACCAGCGCCGGCAAGTGCCCGCCCGGTAGCCCGGTGGCCTACTACCTGTACCCGCCGAACATCACCTTCCGCGGTGGCCTGGTGGGTGCCGGGGCGATCATCGGTACAGCGTTCTTGATCGTGCCGTAAATCAGCACCCGGAAAGCAGCGAGTCCGCCGGTCGATGCCCATGAGAGGATCGACCGGCGGACTCGCTTCATTTTCGCAGCCAGAGAGTTACTGTGGCGGTCGACCGCCACCACCGCCACCCTTCGTCGCACCGCCTGCACCCGGTGCCCCACCGCCGGGCTTGCCGCCACCTTTTGGACCAGCACCACCACCGGTCGGCCCCTTGCCCACTCCCCGACCCGAGGGATCGCCTTCTTCACGCACCCCACGGGCCTTATCGCCGAGGATCGCCTTCGGGTTGGTGACCACGACGTCCCCCTCCTGAAGCCCCCGTTTCACTTCGACTTTCTTGTCGTTGAACATCCCCAACTCGACCTCACGCTCGACCGGTTGGTTGTTCTCCAGCACATAAACCTTGCGAACCGGCCCCATGTCGGCCGTACCGACCACCGCTTGAAGTGGTACCGTGAGGACTTTGGTCTCGCCGGGATCAACCTGGATCGTCACCTCGGCCGAGTAGTCGGGCTTCAGTCCGGTGACGTCGGTGTCTTCGATGCTGATCAGGGTGGGGAACAGCTTGACATCGGACGACGACCAGTCGGCCTGGGCGGCCACTGCGGCCACGCTCCGCACACGCCCATTGAACACCCGGCCAGGAAAAGCGTCAACGCGGATGATGGCCGTCTGACCGGGGCGGGCGATGTAGTATTCCTGGTCTTTGACGGTGTCACGAACGGTGTCGAGCGAGAATTCGGTCTGCGACATGAGCCGAGCGAAGGCCGACGGGCTGGCCAGCATACCCGCCCTCATCCCTTCGAATGCCCCCGTCGGTCGACGGTCGTCGCCACGAATTCGGGACACCAGGGCTTCGTGAATTTTGGTGTTCACCTGCATCCGGGTCAGATCTGGGATGCGGAGGAGTTTCTGCCCCTCTTTGACCTGGGCCCCAACCTGAATGAGGCCCTCGGTCCCGCTACTGAACCGGCTACTCGGATCCTTGTAGTAGACCACCATGCCCGTTTGCGGAGCCACCAGCTTACAGGCGGAGAGTTGCTCCTGAATCTCGGACAGCTTGTCCAGTTCCTGCACGTAAACCGACCGTGTCGTGGTGAACTCGGCCTCGGCCTGAATCTCCTTGGCGTGGGCCTGGAGGACGGCCTGTTCCACCCCGGCGATCGCCACCTTCACCTTGCTCAGCAGGTCCGTCAACTCGCGCTTGCGGGTGTAGGTCTCGAGCGCGTACTTCTCTTTGGCGAGCTTCTCGACCTTGTCGCGGGCGCTATCGAACTTGGCCAACTCGACCCCCACCTGGCTGGGCGTCTGGTAGCCGCTGCGAGCGGCTCGCTCTACCCACGCGGCCCGATCGCGATACGCCTCCAGATCGGACTTGGCGAGCTTGAGCTGGGCCGAGAGGTCGTCGACCCGCATGCGGAACTCCCCTTTCTCTTCCAGACAGGCCAGCCCACTCGCCACCGATGCGAGCGGATCGCGATCTGGATTCCGCACGATCCCGAGAAACTTCTCCAGGTCGATCTGAGCGACTTCCAGGGCAGCTTCTTTCTGAGTGATGTCGGATGCGTTCGCCTTTCGCTGGATTTCCAGTTCTTCCTTCGCCTTGATGTACGCCGCGTTGGCCTTGGCCACGGCGATGTTTTGCACCTGTTCCTGATCCCGCAGTGCGGAGTCGTCCAGTTCCAGCACCAACTGGCCCTTGGTGACATACGTACCGTCGTCGATCACCCGCTTGATGGAGCTGGCAAAGGTGCCGCGGGCGCCGGCCTTCACCCGGCACACCAGTTCCTGGTTGTTGGCCGATTCCAGGGTGCCCCGCTCCACCACCGTCACCGGCAGGGCTTCGCTCTGAACGACATGGGTGATCAGGTCTGGTCGTTTCGCCTGGAGGACGCCGAGCTTGGGCAAAATGAAAAATCCGCCAACGGTGCCGCCAGCGACCACCCCGGCGGCGATGCCGCCGAGGAGCCACCAGTTCCGCTTGCGGCGGCCGGGACCCGCGTCAGCGGCGGCCCGACGGGTCGAGGGGGGGGAGATCGACGGGTGGGAAGGGGTCGGGGCGTGCAACGGGTTCACCGCCGGTTCGGCTGGGGCCGATTGGCTCTGGTTCTGGGAGGCTGAGGATGGGGAACGGCTCAGGAAGCCGCTCGGGACCGGCACCGGGGGCTGCTGGGGCTGGGGCTGCGGGGAGAGCGGGTCGGGGAACAGGTCCACCGTCTCGCGGCCCAATGGGTCGTCCGGTGTCGCCGACGGGGACGGGGGTGGGGGCGGGGGCAGGTGCGGATGCGGGGGGTTCGTCACACCAAATTCCTCGGGCGTCGAGGGTGAGGAGTTCGAGGTCGAGGTACAGATTCATTCTAGCAGTTAAATACCGCACCCATGTCGTGAAGAGGTCGTTCTGTGCCCGAACCAGCGCTGCCTGCACCTGGAGGAGCTGTTCTGTCTGGGCGGCGGCGGCGGCTGAGGCGTCGACTCGCGGGTCGGGTGGGGCGAGGAGCGTGCCTCGGGCGTTGTCCACTTGTTGGTAGGCCAGTTCCACCGCCCGCTGTTGGACGATGAGTGCCTGTTCCAACTGCCGCACCTGCCGCAATTCACTCCGCACGTCGGTGGCGATGTTGTCCTCGAACGCCATCAAGTTTCGCCGCTGGCGCTGATAGGCGACAAGGGCTGCCCGGTAGTTGTTCCGTTCCAGTCGGCGGACGAAGGGCGGTTCGAGCCGTAGCCGCACCTGGTTGAGGGTCCGCGATCCACCGAGGGCGAACGTCTGGCCCGTGCCGGGGGGCGAGTTGGTGCTCAGTTCGTACTCCACGTCGAACACCCCTTGCAGGGCGTTCGCGGTCACCGTCACTTGTCGCCACGCGTCCACCACCTGAGCACGGGCGTTCATCAGGTCGAAGCGGTTGTTCAAGGCCACGGCAGCGACCTTCTCCAGCCCGACGTCGAGCGGTGCCCGCAAGACGTCCACATCGTCGATCACGATTTTCGGCACGTCCGCCCACTCGGCTCGCAGGGCCGCCAGTTTCTCGTTCCGAGCAGGCACGGCGACGAGAGTACCGAAGTTGAGCACGTCTCGCAGCACCAGCGCCCGCGCGATCTTCCGCTTGTCTGGGTCGGCCTCTTTCGCCCACTCCCGCATCTCGGCCCGCCTGACGGCCAGTTCAAAGCGGAGGCGGTCGTAGTCGGCGTCGAGTTTCTCCAGTTCGCCCACCTCGGCGTCCGCCGCCTTGCCGTCTTTCAGCTTGCGGTCGCGTTCTTCCAAGAGTGTGCGGCGTCGCTCACGAAGCCGGTCGAGGGCATCGCCTAACTGTTCGTCGGTCTTCCCCGCTTGTGCGGTCAACCACTCCGGGTACTCCTTCGACAGCTTCGTCCCGCGGGCGATGGCGGAATCGGTGAGCAGTTTCACCCACCCTTCACGAAAGGCACCGCCTGGGGCGTCCGGGTCGAGTTTAACGGCCGCCTCTTCAAACTCCCGCAATTGGGCGTACACGCCTTCCACTTTCCGAAGGTGTGAGCGGATCGGCCGCAGCGGTGTCTCGTCCAGTTCGAGGGGCACCGTTGCCGGCATGCCAAGTTGCAGTTTGAAGTTATCGATGTTGTCGAGATACTCCTGGCTTCGCAGGAGCACCGTCGCCCGGCTGGAGAGCAACTGCTGCTCGATCCGGCCGACCTGCAACTTGGTGACGATGCCCCCTTCTTCGAGGCTCCGGAACAGTCGTAGGTAGGAGTCGAACGACGCCAGGTTGCCCCGCTCGTTGTTCAACACCGCCGACCGGAGGATGGTCGGCAGGTACCCGACCGGGTTGGCCGTCAGGTTCGCACCGACCCCGCGGCCGAGGTTCTGGGCCAAGCCCTGAAGTCCGTAGGGGTTGTTGGTGTAGTCGCCCTGACCAGCTACCGCGACGTAGAACACCGACCGAAACCGGGCATACGATCGAATGGCGTACAGCAAGTTCCGCTCGGCCTGGGTGAGCGGTTCAAGGGTGACGGCAAACCCGCCCCCACGAAGGAACGGCACGGCCAGGCTCAGCCCGAGAGTGCTCACGCTGATCGTCGGGTTGCCGCTGCTCAGATCGACCACCACCCGGTTGGCGAGCTGCACCAGAAGCGCGGCCCCGGTGCTGAACCGCCGCGACAGGCCCGCGGTGGTGTTCACGTTTAGCCTCGTGCCGGGGGCGGCCTGCTCCTGATTCGCCACCGACAAAATCGCTTCCGAGGCGGCGATCGCCTGGGCGGCGAACCCGAACCGCTGCAGAGTGACAGGCAGGGCGGAAAGGTACAGATCTTCGCGGCGATCCTGGAACTCGCGGCTGTTGTACAGGCCCAGTTCCACCGCCTGGTCGAGTCGCAGGCGGTAACCGCGAGCGTCGGTGCGAAGGGCCGTGTCGAAGCGTTCCCGCTCGTCGTCGATTGTGGCCGCGTTCGGCTGGGCGGGCGGCGGCGGGGTACTTTCGTCGATGCCGTTGGTGGCGTCGTCGGCCCGGTTGGTGGCGTCCCACTCCTGGAGGTTCTTCAGCCAGCCGTCCCCCTCGTAACGCCCGCTCCCGCCTTGCCCTGGCCGTTGTGGATTCGGCGAGAGCACCTTGGCCGCGTAGTCGTCGGGCGGGTAGGCGGGGAAGTCGGGCGAGCCGGTGTCACTGAATCGTGCCCGGGAGTCGGGATACACGTGCCAGTTCTTCACTTCCCACTGCGGGACGACGTTCTTCTGCCCAATCACCGCCTCGACATCGCGGTCGGCGCGGTCGCGGAAGGCCTGCCGCGAACACCCGGCAAACACCGCCACAATGGCGAGGGCGAGGGCGACGGACCAGCGACGGACTGGAATCGAACGGGGCATGAGGGCATCCAAATGCGAACACCGGCGCGGAATCACCCGCATTGGCGTTATCGTCCATAAAGATTGCCCAACTTAAGGCGAAGCGGTGGTGAGCGGTGCGGTCGAGTTCAATCGGCAAGCCGTCCACCAGGGGTCGGCCAAGCCTCGGCGCGTTCGGGCAACGACGACCCCTGGAATTGCGGCCCCCTGCTCGGATCACCACTGGCCGGGGAAAGAGCCACCCCGGACCGAATTCATGCCGAAAACGCACCTCCCACCAGGTCCGAAAGGAACACTCCTCGCCGGGAACGTTCGCCAGTTTGTTGATCGTCGCCTCGACTTTTTCACCGATGTTGCCCGCGAATACGGCGACCTCGCCAGCCTCCGTTTCGGCCCCAAGCGGATCCTCCTCGCCACCCATCCTGATCTCATCGAGCAGGTGCTCGTCACCGATGCCAAGCACTACATCAAGCACTTTGGCGCCCGGATGTACAGCCCGGTACTGGGCAACGGATTGGTGACCAGCGAGGGCGAGTTCTGGCTCCGGCAGCGGCGGCTGAGCCAGCCGGCCTTTCTCAAGCAGCGGGTGAACGGGTACGCCCCGCTCATGGCCGAACTGACCGACCGAATGTTGGGCGGGTGGAAGGCCGGGGCGTCGGTGAACATCCACTTCGAGTTCAGCACCCTCACCAGTGCGATCGCCTTGAAAACCCTCTTCGACCTCGAAGACCCCGGCGACCGCGAACGCTTCACGGAGAGCCTCCGCTCGGCCTTTTTCGTGATGAGTGCCCGCTTCCGTAGCCCGTTCCGCCTGCCGACCTGGTTCCCGACTCCGGCCAACCGCCAACTCGCTCGGGCAGTTCGGGAGTTGCATACGGTGGTCGATGGTTTCATCGCCCAGGGCCGCGCCCGTGGCGGAACCGGGACCGACCTGCTCTCTCGCCTCATCGCCGCGCAGGACGACGACGGCACCCGCATGACCGACCGCCAGTTGCGAGACGAGATGATGACGCTCTACCTGGCCGGCCACGAGACGACCGCGCTCACCCTCACCTGGAGCTGGTACCTCTTGAGCCAGCACCCGGAGGCCGAAGCGAAACTGGTGGCCGAATGGCGGCGAGTACTTGGCGGCCGTACACCCACACCCGACGACCTGCCCAACCTGCCCTACACCGAGGCCGTTCTCACCGAGGCCATGCGGGTCTATCCGCCGGTCTACCTGATCGGCCGGGAGGCGACGAAGGAACTCGAACTCGGGGGGTACCGGGTGAAGAAGGGATGGACGGTGTTCATGAGCCAGTGGGTGAACCATCGCGACCCACGGTATTTCCCGGAGCCGGAGGCGTTTCGCCCGGAGCGATGGGAGGAGGGTCTGGCGAAGCGGCTGCCGAAGTACGCCTACTACCCATTCGGCGGCGGCCCGCGGGTCTGCATCGGCAACACCTTCGCTCAGATGGAAGCGGCGATGATCCTGGCAGCGGTCGGGCAGAAGTATCGGTTCACGCTCGACGCCGACGCGGTCATCGACCTGAACCCACAGATCACGCTGCTACCGAGGTACGGTATTCCGGCGACGCTCACACCGAGATCACCCACATGAGCCTCTTCGCTGCGAATCTGGGTGGCGACTCGTTCAAGATCGCATCGGCCACCATCGAAAAATGCATAGCCAGAACCCTTGCAACCGGAGAAGCCTACTCCCGGTGTGAAGCTTGCAGCCATTTCGACCAGATGGGGTTTCGGCCGGGTGGGTGGTTTTGGTAGTTTAGGCGTTTTGTTGAGGACGCCACGACATGGGCCAACCCCGCGTCGATCGCAGGAGTCAGGGATGATGGAAGGCACCCTCCGGCTATTGGAAGTGGTCCGCGACCGTAAGTTGGCCGCCGGTTCGCTCCGCGGGCTCTTCCACATCGCCATCGGCCGCACTGTATCGGCCCCCGACGGCACACCCATCGCCTCCGGCGTAACGTGGCGAGAGTTGGCAACGCTGTTGAAAGACGCCAAGCTCGACAAGGAACTGGTACGTCAGTTGGGGGTCGATCCCGACGCCCTCGCTCCGAAAGACCGCGAGAAAATGTGGTATCACGCGATCGGGCTGGCCAAGGTCGATTCGGCCGAGGCCCGGACCGAGGCCGACCGGCTGGCGGCCGCGCTCAAGCCGCTCGGGTTCGTGGTCGGCCCAGCTCCCGGTGGTCCGTCCAAGTTGGCAAATCTGGGCCCGCCGCCGTTCCCCCGCCCGCCAGTGCCGGACGAAGTGGCCGACGAGCCAGGGGGGGAAGAACCGTCACCTGCGAAAGCAAAGAAGACGCCAAAGACAAAAAAGTAAGGCGGTTCGGCTTGATCGGTCGGCAGGTGTGAGCGACAACGGTGATATGTCTGACGACTTCCGCACCGACGACGAACTCGCCCGTGCTCACCGCCGCGGGGATGGGAACGCCTTCGCCGAACTGGTGCGGCGACACGAGGCCCGCCTGCGGGCCTTCGTCGCCGGCGAACCGGCGTGGGCGGCCGACCACGGGAAATTGACCCAGCGTGTCTGGGCCGCCATCGACCGGGCACTTCAGGATGGCAAGTATCGCGGGAGTCATTTCCGGGCGTGGCTGTTTAAATCGACCGAGGCGGTCGCGGGCACACCGGCTGGCACGTCGGCCCGTGCCAGCCGGCTGACCATTTGTTTCGACCGCCTGGCAAAAGCCCAACCAGAATCGCACCGGTTGGTGATGTGCGTGAGCCACGGGCTGAACCGCACGTTCGTCGCCCGTAAGCACCGAATGAGCAAGGCCAAACTCCGGGACCGCTATTGCGTGGCCATTTCAGCAGTACGGAGTTGCCTGGTGAAGAGCGGCCACGGGAGAGGGCTGCACCTGGAGAGGATGCCATTCGACTCCGCGAAGTTGCCGCGGTGGTTGGAGAGATACCTCACGGGCGACCACCTCGGCGAACTGATCGAGGAGTTGCTGGCGGTTCGCCCAAAGCGGACACCGTTCGACTTCGCCGCCTGGTTCGCTCCGCTCCGTGATCACATCTTGACCTCCGGGTTGACCAGTGTGCCACGCTCCGCAATCAGGAAGTTGTTCACGAACCCGCCCGCCCTGCGACTCCTTCAGCGGGAGGTGTTGACCACTGGCGGACAGTACTGGGACCAGGTGCCGCGCTCGACTGGCTTCACCCGCCGGCTCGCCGCCACCCGACCGGCCCGCCCACGACCGCTGGCGCTGCCCCCTGCCCCGCCCACGCCTCAGCCTGTGCCCACAGCCGACGCCCCGCCCGCCTCACCACCGAATCGTCGGCGGTTGTCGCGATGGGTGATCGTGGCCGCAGTGGTAGCGGCGGTGCTGTTGAGCGGGCTAGGAGTATTCGCCGTGTTGGCGTTGACCGGCCCCAGGGGGTGAGGTCGGCACCGGCCGACCCGCCCGGCGGCAGGGTGTGTTATAGTCCACCGTACACCGTCGCTTGGAGCCGGATTGCCTCATGGCTACCCCCGTCGCGTCCGTACCCGAATACTGTGCCGCCGTTGGCCGTAGCAAGCTCATTTCGGAAGGAGACCTCCGCGAAGTGCGGCGGCGCTGGACGACCGAGGTGAAGGGATCCGACTCCGACGTGGACGCCTTCCGCAAGTTCCTCGTCAAGGAGAGGTTCCTCACCGAGTACCAGGCGGCACTCATCCAGCGGGGGCGGGCGGAAGGGTTCGTCGTTGCCGATTACGTCATTCTGGAACGGATCGGCAGCGGGCAGTCGGCAGGGGTGTACAAGGCCATCCACACCTCGGGCCAGGTGGTTGCCCTGAAGGTGCTGCCGGGATCGAAAGCCCGCGACCCGAACACGCTGAATCGATTTCAGCGGGAGGGCCGACTGTTAACGCAACTTGACCACCCCAACGCCGTGCGAGCGTTTCAAGTCGGGCAGGCGGGAGGAGTTCACTTTATCGCGATGGAGCACATCGAAGGGGAAACGCTCGATGCCGTGCTCGATCGGCGAAAACGGCTTCCCCCGGCCGAAGCTGTCCGCCTGATCCACCAAACGCTCCACGGGTTGCAACATCTGCACGACAAGCGGATGGTTCACCGCGACCTGAAACCGGCAAACTTGATGCTGACCCCGCAGCCAAAGGCAGACACACTCACCAGCACGGTGAAAGTTCTCGACATTGGCCTCGGGAGGGAGTTGTTCGACGAGGCCAGCCCCGCCACCCAGGACCTGCACCTGACCAGCGAAGGAGCCTTGCTCGGCACCCCGGACTACCTCGCCCCCGAGCAGGCCCGTGATGCCCGCGCGACCGACATCCGGGCCGACATCTACAGCCTCGGCTGTGTGCTCTATCACCTGATCACCGGCCGTCCGCCGTTCACGGACCGAAACGTCATGGCCATGATGGTGAAGCACGCGACCGCCTCGGTGACCCCCGTTCGGGAACTGGTGCCAGAGGTGCCAGCCGCACTCTCAACGGTGATCGATCGCCTCCTGGCAAAAAAGGCAGACGACCGCCCCTCGACACCGGCCGAAGCCGCCGAGTTGCTCGCCCCATTCCTCCCCCAGAAGGCGCAAAGGGCGGAGCCGGCGGCTGTGCTCCCAGCCTACCAGGAATGGCTAGAATCCGAGTCGGCGATGGAAATGCCGGCGGAGGTCGTGAAGGCGACGTTCACTCCGGCCCCCGTCACCGCCAGCCCGGTGGCGAGCAAGGCGATGCCGCTCGCCGCTCGCCCGCTCGCTGCCCCGATGTTCGTCCCCTCGCCGACGACGGAAGTGAATGTCGAACTGGTCACCCTGCCCGATCCGGCTGACCGGGAGGAAGACGAGGAAGAAGAACGCGGGTTGCTTGACCTCGACCGCCGCGACTGGCTCATGCTTGGAACTGGTGGATTCCTGATGCTCCTGGCCATCGCCCTCGGATATACCGTCACCCGATTACTGGGGTCTTGAGCCGTTCTTTACGCTCACGAGTGCCAGAATGGGCATCGCGAGTCCCCATCACACTCCGTAACGCACCTTCCGTTCACATAGTATATGTCGGTACACTTCGCCGATCCCTCCCGGAGAACGGCCGTGACCGACAACACCCTCACGAAGCTCGACAACCATGCTCTCACCGCCCCGTTCCAGTTGAACGAGGTCAAGTTCAAGCCCCAAAGTGTGAAGGGGAACCGCGCTCTCGCCCTGGCGTACATCGACTGCCGCGTCATTCAAGACCGCCTCGACGAGGTACTCGGCGTCGAAAACTGGATGGACGAATACGAAATCCTCACCGACGGTTCGGTCATGTGCCGGCTCAAGTTGCGGCTGAATGGCGAGTGGGTGATCAAAACCGATGTCGGCTCACCAAGCGAGCAACCCGACAGCGGGGATCGCCTCAAGGCGGCGTTCAGCGATGCACTCAAGCGAGCCGCGGTGAAGTTCGGTATCGGTCGCTATCTGTACCGTCTCCCGGCCGTCTGGTGCGACTACGATCCGCAGAAGAGGCAGTTCAGCAGTGCCCCATCTCTGCCGGCCTGGGCGGTACCCAAACCGAAGCAGGCTTCGCCCACGGGGGTTCCGTCGCTGGCTGTGCGGCCAGAGCCCAAGCCAGCCGGGCCGAAACTCCCGGGCAACGGCGAGGAACTCCACCGGCGGTTGCAAGAATACGACGCCAAACTGGCATCGGAGAAGAAATGCGGGCGAGGGGCATTGCTCTCGCACGTCTCCCAGGCGGGAGTGAAGGCGGGTTATGGTGATGACATCACCCGCTGGACTGGCCCGGCCATTCAGTTCGCTGTCGATACGGTGAAGACGTTCGAAGCGTCGCTGAAGCCGCTGAGCGAACACCAGCAGGCGGCATAGTCGGTGGAACTGGATCGGGTGCAGTGGAAACAAACACCCACTCGCCCGATCCCACCTTCGGGCCGACACCGGGCACACCACGCCAACCAACTCAAGTCGTCGAGCTCATCGCACTCAGTCTCCACGCACGCGCTTCACCACATCCGGGGGGGCGACCTCGTAGCTGAACGGCTCCATGCTCGCCGCTGCCCGCCCCTGGCTGAGGCTCCGCACCTCGTTGGCGTAGGTGAACAACTTTTCCAGTGGTACTTTGGCGATAATCTCCGCCGTGCTGTCGCCCTTCGTCTCCTCGATCTGGCCGCCGCGTTTCGCCAAATCCCCGGTGATGTTGCCGAGGAACTCGCTCGGCGTCGTCACCGTCACTTTCATGATCGGCTCCATCAGGTCGAGGTTATTCTCGCACGCCTGGCGGAACGCCCGCGCCGCTGCCACCGTGAACGCCGTCTCGTCGCTCAGTTGCTGATCGAACTTGGCATCCGTGATGGTGGCCTGAAGGTGCATCATCGGATAGCCGAACTCCCCCGTCTGGCAGGCATCCATCAGCCCCCGCTCGGCGGCGGCCGCGAGCAGAGCAGGCAACCCGTCGCCGGGTACAGCGTATTTCACCGTCACCGGTTTCTCGATCGGGAAGTTCATGAACGAGACTCGCAGCATGGCGAACGTCTGCTTTTCACCCAGCCGCTCGACCGTCACCTCCACCGTCTTGCCGGTCTTGAGCTTCTCGCGGTAGCTTACGCGAGGTTTGCCCACCCTCACTTTCAGTTTGAAGTCGCGTTCCAGCCGGTGCTTCTTCACCTCCAAGTGCAGGGTGCCCATGCCGCTCATGAGCGTTTGGCCGGTATCCTTGCTGTCGGCCACCTTAAACGTCGGGTCTTCGAGCTGGAGCATGGTGAGGGCGTTGGCGAGTTTGTCCTTGTCGTTCCCGCTCTCCGGCTCAATCGACTGCGACACCACCGCCTCGGCGAAGCTGATCGGTTCCAGCAGGATTGGGTGTTGGGTATCGCACAGAGTATCGCCAGTAACCGACTCCTTCAGCCCGACCACCGCGACAATGTCGCCGGCCGGTGCGCTCTCCACTTCTTCCAGACCCTTGTTCGGGTCGGCGTGGACGTGGAACAGCTTGGCCACGTTCTCTTTCGTGTCCTTGCCGGTGTTGAACGCCCGAAGGTTGGGCCTGAGCGTGCCGCTGTACACACGGATGAAAAAACGGTGCCCACTCGGGTGCCACGCTGCCTTGAACACCAGCCCACAGAACGGCTCCTTCGGGTCGGGCTTGCGTTTTTCTTCCTTGTTCGGATGCTTGGGGTTCGTGCCGGTCACCGGTGGGCGATCGAGTGGGCTGGGAAGGTAGTAGGTCACGGCGTCGAGCAGCGGTTGGATGCCAATGTGCTCGCGGCCGCTGCCGCACAGCACCGGGTAGATCTTGCGGGCGAGGGTTAACTCCCGAACAAGTTGCCGCACTTTCTCGATGTCGGGGTCTTGCCCCTCGAGCACGGTTGAGGTGATGAGGTCTTTGTCATCGAACTGTGTCAGGGCATCGAACATCTGCTCCCGCCACTGGCGAAAGTTCGCCTCCTCCTCGGCGGGAATGGCTTCGACACGAACTGTCTTACCCAGGTCGCCAGCGTCGAAGTACAGTGCCTTCTGCTCGATGAGATCGATGACACCGGTGAACGGTTTCGGGCTGTAACCCTCCGATCCCGCCCCGATGGGGATGACCACCGGCACCGGGCGGCCGTGTTCGGCGAAGTCGGGCGTGAGGCGATCGTGGATGGTGCCGAGAGTACCGGCGAAGTCGGCCCCAACCACGTCCATCTTGTTGACGAACACGATCCGCGGGACGAGGTACTTGTTGGCCTGCTTCCAGACCGTTTCGGACTGGGCTTCGACTCCCTTCTGCCCGTCGAACACGCACACCGCCCCGTCGAGCACGCGCAAACTCCGCTCCACCTCGGCAGTGAAGTCGACGTGGCCGGGCGTGTCGATGAGGTTGACGGTGAACCCCCGCCACTCGAACGGAATACACGCCGAGTAGATGGTGATACCGCGTTCCTGCTCTTCCGGGTCGTAGTCGGTCTCGGTGTTCCCCTGATCGACGCCCCCGAGCCTGTGTTTGACGCCGCTGTAGAAGAGGAGGTGCTCTGTGGTGGTCGTCTTGCCGGCGTCGATGTGCGCGATGACCCCCAGGTTGCGAAACCGTGTGAGGTCTGGGCCAGAGGAGGATTTCGCCATGGTGACACCTTGGACCCCAGGGCTTCCGCCCTGGGCTACAACCGACGGCTGCCCCGCGGCGGGAGCAAGGAGGATGTCGTGCGTCCCGGAGGGACCGCCGTCCGTAGCCCAGAGCGGAAGCCCTGGGTGTGCGAACGTACCTACCAAATGCTATCAGCTACCGGCCGGGCCGCCCCAGGAGAACTGGGTGAGGCCTAGCTGATAGCTGATCGCTGGTCGCTGTCGTCTCGATTACCACGCGAAGTGGCTGAACGCCTTGTTGGCTTCGGCCATCTTCACAGTTTGTTCACGCTTGGCCATGGCCTCACCTTCGCGGCGGGCAGCGGCAATGAGTTCGTCGGCCAGGCGCTGGAAGGTGGGGCGACCACTCTTGCCGCGAATGGCGGCGAGAATCCAGCGGATGGCAAGCGACTGCTGCCGCAGCGCCTTGACCTGCATCGGCACCTGATAGTTCGCACCACCAACCCGGCGGCTACGGACTTCGAGGGTCGGCTTGACGTTGTTGATGGCGTCGGTGAATACCTGAAGCGGATCGACATCCGGAATCCGCTTCTGGATGAGTTCCATCGCGTCGTAGAAGACGCGTGTTGCGGTCGCCTTCTTGCCGTCGTGCATCAGGCAGTTGATGAATTTGGTGACCAGCAGCGAGTTGAACCGGATGTCCGGCTTCATCATCGTGTGGCCGGCGGTGCGGGTCTTGGTCGCCATTAAGATTTCCGAGTTCCGGGTTCCGGGTTCCGAGTCAGACGAACCAACCGAACACGATCAAGGTTCCAAAGGTTTATGGCCCTGCCCGAGTCAGCACTCGGAGCCTGGAAGCCGAAACCTGGAACTTACGCCGTTACTTGCCTTCGCCCTTCGCCCCGTACTTGGAGCGGGCCTGCTTACGACCCTGGACGCCCTGGCAGTCGAGCACCCCGCGGACGATGTGATAGCGGACGCCGGGAAGGTCACGCACACGGCCCCCGCGTACCAGCACAATGCTGTGCTCTTGCAGGTTGTGGCCTTCACCGCCGATGTAGGCAGTCACTTCGATGCCGTTCGACAACCGCACGCGGGCCACCTTCCGGAGGGCCGAGTTCGGCTTCTTCGGGGTCATCGTCTTGACCACGGTGCAAACGCCGCGCTTTTGCGGGCAGCCCTGCATGGCGGGGTGTTTCGGCTTCGACCGCTGAACCACCCGCGGCTTCTTCACCAGTTGGTTGATCGTCGGCATACAAACCTCATCAGCCGGGCGGTGCCGGTGGGAAACGGTATTTAAGCAAAGATTCCGCAGGCTACCAGGGGAAGACGAAAAAAAAACCGAACCCGACCCGCCAGAACACCCAGAGTGGGGGCACCCTCGGTGGTCGTGGCAGGCCGGGTTTGGCCGCTCTCTTGGTCAGCCCGTGGCCGCCTCTTCCTCGGCGGACGCTCCGAACCCGTTGGTCGGCAGGTTGATCCGCACCTCGGCCTCCTGGTGCAGTTTGAACCCGGTGCCGGCCGGGATCAGGTGCCCGAGGATGACGTTCTCCTTCAGGCCGACCAGATAGTCCACCTTACCGGCCAAAGCCGCCTCGGTGAGCACCTTGGTCGTCTCCTGGAACGACGCGGCCGAGATGAAGCTATCCGACTGCACGGCCGCTTTGGTGATGCCGAGCAACTGCACGTCGCAGTCGGCCGGCACCGGAGCGACGAACGTCGGCAGCTTCTTCTTACCGCCAGCCGCTTGCAGAGCGGCCCGCTCTTCCTCGAACTGCTCGCGAGTGACGATCTTCCCGGCGGCGAAACTCGACTCGCCGGGGTTGACCACCTTCACGCACTGCTCGATCAGGTTGCGGTTGATCTCCTCGAACACGAAGCGGTCGAGCACGAGGCCGGGGAGCAGCTTTTCGTTGTCGCCGATGTTCGTCACCTTCACCTTCCGGAGCATCTGCGACACGATAATCTCGATGTGCTTGTCGTCGATGTCCACCCGCTGGGCGCGATAGACGGCCTGCACCTCGCGGACCAGGTACTCCTGCACCGCCTCGGCCTTGTTGATCTCGAGGATGTCGTGCGGCACGAGCGGGCCGTACACCAGCGGGTCGCCAGCCTTCACATACTCGCCCCGCTGCACCCGCAGTTGGGCACCAGCGGGCACCACGTGCTCGCGGCTCGGCTCGCCGGTCGGCTTACCGTCGTCCGTGCATGGGGTCACCAGCACAATCCGCTTACCCCGCTTCTTCTCCCCCATCTCGACGATCCCGCTCACCGCCGCCATGACGGCCGGGTTGCGGGGCCGCCGGGCTTCGAACAACTCGGTTACCCGCGGCAGACCGCCGGTGATGTCGAGTTGCTTGGCTGCCTCGCGGGGGGTCTTGGCGATGAGCGTGCCGGCGCTCACCGTTACCCCGTCCTCCACCATGAGGGTCGCCCGCTCGGGGATGGCGTACCCCTTGAGCACGTTCCCGCGGCCATCCTCGATCTGGATGGTCGGGTGCAGGTTCCCCTTGTGCTCGATGATGGTCAGGCGGGTAATGCCGGCCGTGTCCTTCTCTTTGCGGAGCGTCTCCCCTTCCTTCATGTCGACGAACCGCACCTTCCCGGCCTCGGTGCAGTAGATGGGCAGGGCGCTCGGGTCCCACTTGACCAGCGGCGTGCCGGCAGGCACTTCCTGGCCGTCGCTCACCAGCAGTTCGGCCCCGTAGGGAATGCTGTACTTCTCCACGATCTCGCGGTCGCTCGCCCGCAGCACGAACAGCTCCCCGGTCCGACTGAACACCACCTTCTGGCCAGCGTGGTTGAGCACCGAGTCGAGCCGCTCGAACTGGACGATCCCACCCTTCTTGCTCTTGTACTCGTTCTCCAGGTTGCCCCCGGTGTTCGCCACGCCCCCCAGGTGGAACGTCCGCATGGTGAGCTGGGTCCCCGGCTCGCCGATCGACTGGGCGGCGATGATGCCGACCGCCATCCCCTCCTCCACCAGTGCCCCGGTGGCCAGGTCCATGCCGTAGCACAGGCGGCAAATACCCAGGCTGGCCTGGCAAGTCATCGGGCTACGAACGGTCACCTTGTCGATGCCCACGTCCTCCACCGCCCGCGCCTTGTCGGGGGTGATCATCTCGTTCTCCTCGACGATCTCCACCTGGGTGGTCGGATTGAGGATCGAGTTGCGAGACACCCGCCCGCGGATGGCGTCGAACAGCGGACGATCGACCTCGTCCCCCTTGTACATCACTCCCTTGGTGATGCCCTGCGTGGTGCCGCAGTCCATCATGGTGATGACCACGTTCTGCGCCACGTCGGCCAGTTTCCGCGTCAGGTAACCCGAGTCGGCGGTCTTGAGTGCGGTGTCGGCCAGACCCTTACGAGCACCGTGAGTACTGGAGAAGTACTCCAGCACGTTCAGCCCCTCGCGGAAGTTCGACTTGATCGGCGTCTCGATGATCTCGCCCGACGGCTTGGCCATCAGCCCCCGCAACCCGGCGAGCTGACGGATCTGCTCCTGGCCCCCACGAGCGCCGGAGTGGGCCATCAAGTACACCGGGTTGAGGTACGGCACGTCCTTACCGTTCTCCTTGCGGCGATCGTTCTTCAGCTCCTTCATCAGCTCGCGGGTGATGACTTCACGGGCCTTGTTCCACGCTTCGATCGTCTTGTTGTACCGCTCCTGCTCGGTAATCTGGCCCCGCTCGTAGTACTTCCGCTGCTTGTCCACCTCTTTCTCGCTGTCCTTGAGCGCCTGGGCCTTGATCTCCGGCGTCCGCAGGTCGGACGCAGCAAAGCTCAGGCCGCTCCGGGTGGACTCACGGAACCCGATCTCCTTCATGCGGTCGAGCAGCGAGATCGTCTCTCGACGGCCAAGCACCTGGTAGCAGTCGGCGATGATGCGGCTGAGGTATTTTGTGCCGAGCGACAGGTCGTAGTACGCCATCTTCGGATGCAGGATGTCGTTGAAGATCACCCGCCCGACAGTTGTGCGGACCAACCCGTTGTTCTTCCGCGGCAGTTCGTCGGGCTTGACCGAACCGCGGATATCCTTCACCTCGCTGATCACTTTCTTCTGGATCGGCAGCCGCACCTGGATCTTGGCGTGGACGCCGAGTTTGCCCTCGGCATACGCCTGGAACACCTCGGCGGGGCTGTGGAAGATCATGCCGTCGCCGGCTTCCACCTTCTCCCCCTCCTCCCCACGGGCGGCGGTCAGGTAGTAGCAACCCATTACGATGTCTTGCGATGGCGTGATGATCGGGTTGCCGTTGGCCGGG
>JALOQR010000409.1 GCA_025459365.1 Fimbriiglobus sp. | reverse complement strand
AACGGAGCCTGCATCGTGTCTCGCTACATCGCCATCGACATCGACTCCAGCGGGCTGTACGTCGTGGCCGGGTTCGCGCGGGGGAACTCGGTTCGCGTCGAACACGCCGTGCCGATTCTCGACGACCCCCGTCCGCTCACCCCCGACTCCGCTCCCGAACTGGCCAAGCGGTTGAAGGATGCGCTGGCCACTGCCCGCGTCGCCCCGGCCCCAGTGCTCGTGTGCGTCGGCCGCGATCGGGTGGTGATGAAGGACGTACGCCACCCCCCTTCCGGTCCGGCCGAAGAGCCGGCGGTGGTGCGGTTTCAGGCCCAACGCGATCTGGCCGAGCCAGCAGAGAACCTGTTTCTCGACTACGTCCCGTTGCCGCACCCAGCTGGTGGCGACCGGCGGGCGACCGCCGTGTTCGTGAAGAAAGATCTGTTCAACGCAGCCCGTAGCCTCTGTGAGTTGGCCGGCCTGAAACTGGCCGGATTCACCCCTCGCCCCTATGCAGCGGCCGCCGTGGTTCGCCGGGCGATTGCCGCTTCCACGGTTCCGTCGCCCGAAAACCCGGCCGCTCCGATTGGAGTGCTCTCACTGTGGGATGGCGGAGGTGAGTTCGTCGTTTACCACGGTGAACACCTGGTGTTCAGCCGTAGCGTTTCGGCCATGGCCTTGCAGAGCGAGGCCGGGCTGGTGGGTGAGGCGAAGCGGGGCCTGGCAGCGTTCGCTGCCCAGTCGCCCAAGGATCGCCTCGATGCGGTCTATTTGTGTGAGGGGCACACCGGCGGGGGAAGCTGGGGTGCTCGCCTGCAGCAGTCGCTCCCGCTGCCCGTTCACTCATTCGATCCGCTCCTCGACAGCCCATCGGTCGCCGACGTGCCGACCTCATTGCGAGGGCGGTTCGCGGCCGCAGTAGGGTTGCTTGCGGCCCGCGGGCACGGCCAACTACCGATCAACTTCGTCACCCCTCGCCAGCCGAAGGCTGCCCCAAACAAGTCGCGGACGTGGGCCATGCTCGGCGTGTTGGCCCTTCTGGTCGTCGGGGTCGGGGTGGCCGGCGTGATGTACTTCCTCAATCGCGATCTCGATCGCCGGCTGGCCGCCGCCAGGGCGCGAGCCAAGACGGCCGAAGAAGATAAGAAGATCGCCGAGAAACAGGTGGCCAAGCTCAAGGCACTGGACGATTTCCGCACCCGTGAAGTCAACTGGCTCGACCTGCTTTACGATTTCACCGCCACCGCCCCAGACGTCAACAAGGTGCGAGTGCGGAGCCTGGAAGGTAAGCTGGTGCCGCCCAAGCCGGAGGTGAAGTCGGCGATCGCGGCTCCACCGCCGGGCACCTCGGCCGTGGGTCTCCGCTCTCCTAGCCCCCCCCCGGCGCCGGTGAAGAAGACCCAGGAACCGATCGGCACTCTCGTCCTCGACCTCGTATCGGCGAGTGAAGCCGAAGACCCTCTCGTGCGGAAGTGGGTGGACGACCTGTTCGCCGCCGACTCCAAGTACTTCGTCCGTCCAACGCTGTCGTGGCCGTCCAGCACCACCGGTAAGCGGCAGGCGGATGTGAAGGTGGAACTCCTCCCCCGCCGCCCGCAAGACTATACCCGTAAGCTAGTCGCCGAATTCCCGAAAACTCCGCCGCCGGCCGACCCGCAGCCGCCGGTGCTCCCGTTCGACGAGGGGGACCTGCAGTGAATAGTAAAACCCGACTAGCAATCCTCCTCGGCGGGCTGCTCGGCGTCGGTGGCCTTCTGGCCGCTGGCTGGTTCATGCTCGCCTCGCCGTATCTCGCGCGACTGAAAGTGGTCGAGAAGGCCGAGCGAGACGCAACGATGGTCGAGGGTGATGTCGAAGACTTGAACCAGCAGGCGCGGAAACTCCGCCCACTGCTCCGGCGAAGCCTGCCCGCTGGCCCGCTCTACCCGGACGACCCAAAGCGGACAAAAGACGACTACGCCCTGGTCGCTCGGCGTGAATACGAAAAGGCACTGCTGAAACTGCTCAAGGACGCTGGCGCTCGCAACGCCAACGTGAACTTCGCCGACGGCGAGGCCAACAACAAGGCCGGCATCCCGCAACTGGAAATACCCAACAAAAACAGCAACCCGACCGACTACCTGGCGTACACCCTGGTGGCGTTCAAGATCGAGATTCCCAAGGCCGACCTCACGACCATCGCCGAGGTGCTTCGCCGGTACTACTCGCTCGACATCCTTCACCAGATCACCATGCTCACCATCAAGCAGGCGGGTACGGGGGAACTGGGCGAGGATAAACGGCCGCTCAACGAGCGGAGCGACCTGAAAGTCGAGATCATCACGCGGGCGGCCATCGTGAACGGGGCCGAGCGGCGGAACACCCTCACCCCGGCCCCGGCCCCACTCCTTGGGGTGACCGGCGGGTTCGGTGGGCCTGCTTACGAACAGTCCGCCATGCTGGGCGGTAAACTCGTCCCTCCACCGCTGGAGCCGATCCTCGCGAGCGCCCCCATCCGCGAGTACAAGTATCTCGCTGCCAAGGACGTGTACCACGGTAGCCTCCCGCAGCCCAAGCCGCCGGAGGTCAAGAAGCCGCAGACCATCGAAGCCGAGCCTCCGCCACCCCCCAAGCCCGACTTCCGCGAGTACATCTGGTACACTACCTCGTTCCACACCATCGATGGCGACACGCACAAGGTCGAGGTGTTCATCCGCGACAAGGCGAACAACGAGGACTACACCCTGGTTGTCACTCAGGCCGGCGAGAAAGTGGTGCCGAAGGTGACCAAGTTCTACTACGAGATGCACCGCCTGAACCCCGCGGATCGCAAGAAGAAGGAGTACATGAACCAGGAGACGCTGGAGATCTCCAAGGCGACGACGATGAGCAACAAGAACAACTTCACCGTGTATGGTGTGGATACCGATGGTTCGCTGATTCTGGGTGAACGGCCGATCGGACCCACGGGCAAGGACGACAAGAAACCAGCCCCTGGCGGGTTCGGTGGTCGCCCGCCTGCCAAGCCCACACTCCCCCTCGCCGACCCCAAGCAGGCCGTTGCCGGCGGGTTGGTGGTCATGGCCCCTCAGCCGGAGAAGTTCTACCGCTGGGAGCCGGGGAAGAATCTGAAGCAGGTGGTGGAGTTGAACAAAGCAGAGGCGGAGAAGGCGATCCGCCGGGCACAGACACGGTTCTTGCCGACGCCGACCGCCACCCCGACGGACGCCCCGCAAGCGGAAGTGAAAGGCGGCGAGTAAGCGCAATGTTGCACGCAGTTGGTGGCGGTGTTGCCTTGCTGGTGCGACGGGTCGAAAGACCCG
>JALOQR010000408.1 GCA_025459365.1 Fimbriiglobus sp. | reverse complement strand
GGGCCGTCGCGGAAGGTCGCAACGAGATCGAGCCGGTGCCACTGGCCACGAGGCATGTTGTCGACGACCGGGGTAGGAGCCAACCCGCCGTTGGGTTGCTGCGGGTCGAGCACGTACAGTTGCAGGCCGAAGTCGGCGTCATCCATGTTGGCGATGCCGAGAATGCTGTTGCGATCGGTGCCGCCTGACTCGCCCAGGTCAATCTCGATGTTCGACCCGTCGGCGGTGCTGCTGACCGACCGGAACCAGATGGTGGCAGTAAACGTATCCGCCATGGCCCCAGACGACGGCTGACCGGAGGTGACCGAAAGCGCCGGGCTGAACGGCCAGCCATTGAACCCGCCATTGAACCCGCCGCCGTTCGCCGTGCTGTTCGAGACGACGAAACTTCCTGTCCCGGAGCGAGCCAGCCCCCCCCCTTGATCCACCCCTTGAACCACGTTGGGGTTGATATCTACGCTACCGCCGGACCACCCACCCTGCCCCTGAATGGTGCCTGGGTTGAACGCAGCCGGGGTGGAACGGTCTTCGAGTTGCGTTAACCGCGGGGTGGTGAGCAAACGGGAAGTTCGGCGGCTCATCAGAATGGTTCTCGGAGTAGGGTGCGGCTGATCACCGTGTGGCCACCATGCCCTCTGCTCAGGAGTGGGCAGGTGGCGGGAATGGCGTAAAGGAGAGAATATGGGCGTCTTTAGGCTACAAGTACTCTTGGCTTACGAAAAGAGTAACGCGTGGGGAGAGTCTGGGGAAGAAATTTGGATGTAGATCGACCGGACGGCGAGGTGACATTTTTCAGGCCCGACCATTGACAGGTCGAGGCTCAGTGACGGGCGGGGAACGACTGATCGAACTTGTACAACAGGCGGCGGGAGTTGATATCGAGGGCTTCAAGGATCCGAACAACCGGCTCGGTCGGGATTTGGTTCTGGCAGGCCCAGTGAAGGACATCAAGGTTTTCGAGACCGGCCTTGAGTTGTTCGAGGATGACGTTGAGCAGATCGTGGTCGGTGGGGAAGGCACGCGAGAGGAGTCCGAAGTCACCGCGGTCGAGTTCGATCCAAAAGTGTTTTCCCTGAAGATGCTCAAGCCACTTCGCCCGCAGGTAGCCCTGCCAGTGGTCCCTTACCCACTGGCGGATCGCGGATTCACCAAGGTCGTATCCGGCCCGCTCACTCTCAATCCACTTGAACTGATCAATCTCGACCTTGCAGTCGGTGTAGACGCTCAGCCGGGGTACGGCGGGGCGATCGGCGGCAAGCGTGGGCGGCTCGCACTGCATCGGAGAAATCCAAACGGTTTGGGCGTGGCAACCCGCCGACTATATGTGAGCGAAGGCTTAGTTCTTTTATAGCCACACCCCCTCCCCTGGAGCAAGAGGGGGCACAATCACTCGGCCGGCTCGGCCACCGCCGACATCGAGCCCTGGCAGCGAGCGATGTTCGGGTCAGGGCCGTAGGCGTGG
This sequence comes from Fimbriiglobus sp., assembly GCA_025459365.1. Classification (GTDB taxonomy): domain Bacteria; phylum Planctomycetota; class Planctomycetia; order Gemmatales; family Gemmataceae; genus JALHQU01. The sequence continues at coordinate 1,864 of JALOQR010000408.1, read as the reverse complement.
ATCTGATCCACCTTTAACTCGGCATGTTCGCGGGTGGTCGTGAGCACGATCGCCCTCCCCTTCTCGTCCACCTCCTTGGCCATGAGGAACCCCTTCTCGAGCGGGTGGCCGAAGAGATCCTTGAGCATGGTTACCACGTACTCGTAGGTGTGGTCGTCGTCGTTGAGCAGGATGACGTGGTACGGCGGCTGGTGCTTGAGCGCCCAGTTGGTATCGACGTCCACGTCGGGGGTGGCGGTCGGTGCGGGCATCAGGGGGTCCTGGGAGGGTGCGGGCGGCCGCCGTGGCCTGACGGAATGCGTTCGGTGTCCGACTGGCATCCCGCCAGACTACGACGACGAATTCACTCTCCCCGCCGGAGCGGGGCGATGCGGGTCGCGGTGACAGCCACTTGGGCCGGATTCTCCACCCGCCCAAAGCAGACCAGGGCAATATCGTCCGACTGCGGGGCACCATTGGCGTGCTTGCGGACCGCGAATGCTAACCGTTCACCAATGACCCGTGGGCGGGGGCTGACAGCTACCTCCGGATCACCGGCGACCGCATACACGCCGTCCATCTCGAACAGTTGCCCATCTGGGCTGGCAGCATCGGTCACACCGTCGGTGAACACGGCAATCGTTTCGCCCGGCTCCACCCGCCCGCTCACCATCTGGTATTCGAACCCTTCCATCAGGCCAAGAGGCAACCCGCCGAGGTCGTCGGCCACCGTCGGGGTGAACGCCTTGCTCTTGGGGCAAAACCGCAGGGGAGTCTGGTGCCCGGCGTTGACGAGGGTGAAAGTATGGGCGACGGGGTCGAGGATCATGGCCGCGAGGGTGACGAACCGGTCGCCAATGCCGCCGCGTACCAGTTGATCGTTGAGCATCGACACGGCTCGATCAGGCTTCGGCTCGGAAAGCAGGCAGAAGCGGGCTTCGGCGCTCAGCTTGGCCATGAGCATGGCCGCCGGCACTCCTTTTCCGGCCACGTCTCCGAGGACCACCGCAACCCGTCCGCCAGGGAGTTGGATGTAGTCGTAGTAGTCGCCGCCGATCGTCTGGGCAGCAGAGTAGAAGCCGAAGAATTCGTACCCCGGCACCTCCGGCGGACCTTTCGGCAGGAACCCGAGTTGCACCTGCTTGGCGAGTTCGATTTCCCGCTGGGCCTTTTCCCGCACCACCAGGGCGGCGTGGACCTGCGACTTCTCGACCGCCACGCTCGCCAAGTGCGACACGATGGTAAGCAGTTTCAGGTCATCGTCCTTGAACTTTTTGGTGATGTCCTGGGTGTCGAGTTGGATCGCCCCGAGGGGCTTGCCATCCGAAGTGATGAGCGGGGCACACATGACCGACCGGATGCGGAACTCGGCAATGCTGACCGCTGTGCCCAGGGCAGCATCGGCGCTGGCATCTTCGCTCAGGAACGCCTGCTGGGTGTCGATGCACCGGCGGACAATGGTCTTGCTGAACCGTTCGTCAGTGCCGGGCCGCCGTGCCCGCATCACCCGCGGGTACGGCCGCCCGGCCGGATCGAACTGGATGAGCAGGCAACGATCGGCCTGCTTGAACACCCCGAACAACGACTCGGCCAGTTGCGGCAGGAGTTGTTCCAACTCCAGAGACTTGGCCAGGGTGGTACTGATATCAAGCAAAACTCGCAACCGCTCAGCTGGCTGCACATCTAGCAATTGTTGCGCCGCCGCCCGATTGACTGTCCCCTGGATGGTGGTCATCTCGGTCGCCGCTTCATTGTCAGGCGGCTCGGGCAGATCGGTAAGGAAGTCGTCTGGGAGCGGCTTGGGCGGGGCGGGGCGATCGTCCTGGAAGCGGAATAAAAAGTCGCACACCTTGACCGTATCTTCCGGCTTGAGCAACTGCGGGCC
>JALOQR010000407.1 GCA_025459365.1 Fimbriiglobus sp. | reverse complement strand
TCGGTCGAACTTGGGAGCCTGGGCGAAGAGCGGGCCGGCGAGGACGAGGAACAGAGTTGAAAGCAGAAGGCGGGGCATCGGCGACACCGGGGAGAAGTTGGGGGGGAGATCCCGTGCGGATGGTTCGGCCGTGAATGGATCAGTACCATCGGCCACTCTCAAGTTAGGACTACTCGCAGGTATCAGACTCGGCTTCCGCAGGCGGGGGTATTCGGCGGCCGATGGATCGGGCAAGGGTGTGAGGGCCTTCTCAACTCGCCGTTCACCATCCCGCTCCGTAACGAAACCTCTGCCTACCTGCCTTGTGTTTTTCGGAGCTTCCATGTCCGCGCTGACCGTCCCACCCGCTGGCACCGGCCTCGACTTCCTCTCCCTCGGGGCGCTCGTTCACCGCCTCGACCCCGGCATCATCCCGTTCCGCAAAGCCAAGTCGCTCGACATCCACGTGAGCGGTGGCGAGTACAACGTGGCCGCCAACCTGGCCGACTGCTTCGGGCTGAAAACTGGTATCTGCTCAGCGATGCCCAAGTACCCAATCGGCGAGTTGGTGCAGGCGGGCGTGAAATCGATGGGCGTGACGCCCTTCTACAAGTTCTTCGAGCACGACGGCGTGCGAGGGCCGAACATCGCCACGGTGTACAGCGATCGCGGGGCCGGGGTGCGAGCACCGGTGGTGTTCTACAACCGCTCGAACGAGGCCGGGGCGCTACTCAAGCCGGGCGACTTTGACTGGAAGGCGATCTTCGGTGGTGGCGTGCGGTGGTTCCACAGTGGGGGTATCTTCGCGGCCCTCTCCGACACAACGAGCGAACTCATCATCGAGGCCATGAAAGCAGCGAAAGCGGCCGGGGCGGTGACCAGTTTCGATCTGAACTACCGCGAGAAGTTGTGGAAGGCGGCCGGTGGGAACCGCAAGCCGACGGAGGTACTTGCCCGCATCGTCGAACATGTCGATGTGCTGGTGGGCAACGAGGAAGACCTACAACTCGGCCTCGGCATTGAGGGGCAGAAGGCCGAGAAAGGGCTGGACGCCACCAAGTTCTTCGAGACGATCGGCAAGGCGGTGCAGAAGTTCCCGAACATCAAGGCAGTGGCAACCACGCTCCGCGAGGTCCACACCACCAACCGCCACGAGTGGAGCGCGGTGCTCTGGCTGGGCGGTCAGCAGTTCACCGCCCCGAAGTGCAACCTCGATGTCGTCGATCGCATCGGCGGGGGCGATGGGTTCGCCGCGGGGCTGATCTACGGCATGATCGCCGGCCGACCAACGCAAGAGGCCCTCAACCTCGGCTGGGCGCACGGGGCACTCCTCACCACCTTCCCCGGCGATGTGACGATGGCGAAGTTGCCGGAAGTGGAGGCGTTCGCCAAGGGTGGTTCGGCGCGGGTACAACGGTAATCCGTGAGCCGCCGGTTTACGCAACCAACCGGCGGCTTACCTCGTTCGGCTCGCCACTCCCATGGAGCCTCTCCCATGCGACTCCTCTCCGTCGTCGCAGTTTTCGCACTGGCTGCAGCGGTTTCCGCCGCCGATAACCCGTTCGTCAAGCACGGCCGTATCCGCGTGGCCAAGAGTGGTACGCACCTGGAGCACACCGACGGCACCCCGTTCTTTTTTCTGGCCGACACCTGCTGGACCGGCCCGGCATTCAGCTCCGAAAAGGACTGGCAGACGTACCTCCAAGACCGCGTGAAGAAAGGCTTCACCGCCATTCAGTTCAACATGGCCTCGCCGTGGCGATGCGCCCCGACCGACGCCGAGGGGAACCCGTCATACACGCTGAAGGACGGCAAGCTGACACCGAACGAAGCCTTCTACAAGCGGTGTGACGCCCGGCTGAAAGCGATCAACGACGCCGGGCTTCTGGCCGTGCCGGTGCTCTGCTGGGCGCACCGCAAGGGCGACGCGGGCAAGGAATTGACCGAGGAGCAGATCACCACGCTCGTGAAGTTTGAAGTCGCGCGATACAAGGACGCCCACGTGCTCTGGATCTTGGCGGGCGACAACCAGTATGGCAGTACCGACGCCGCGATGTGGAAGCGGATCGGCCTGGCGGTGTTCGGCGACAGGACGAACGCCCCGGTGACCACCCACCCGACCGGCGAGAACTTCCCCTGGAAGGGCTGGGAAGACGAGAAGTGGCTGACGGTGCTCGGCTACCAGAGCGGCCACGGCGACAGCGACAAGACGCTCCAGTGGTTGCACAGCGGCCCGCCGGCCGAGTATGGCAAGCGCCCGGAATTTACCCGCCCGATCATCAACCTGGAACCGCCCTACGAGGGGCATAACGGCTACAGTTCCAAGAAGCCGCACTCGGACTACAGCGCCCGACGAGCGATCTACTGGAGCCTGCTGGTCCACCCCACCGCCGGCGTCACCTATGGCGGGCACGGGGTGTGGAGCTGGCACACCAAGCCGGGCGAGGAGCCGACCGACCACAAGGGGAGCGGCGTGGCGAAGGTGTGGAGCGAAGGGATCGACCTGCCCGGTGCAGGGCAGATGAAGCATGTGCGGGCGGTGTTCGAGTCGGTCAGATGGGCGGAGCTTCGCCCCGCCCCGGAGTTGGTGTCACAACTCGACGCGAAAGACCCGTCCAAGTTCATCGCCTGTGCCGCCACCCCCGACCGCTCGCAGGTGGTCGTCTACATGCCGGTGGGCGGAAAGGTGTCTGTGGGTGTAGCACAAGACAAGCCGCGGCCGGTGGAGTGGATCAACCCCCGCACCGGCGAGGTCACGAAGGGTCGGAACATCGATCTGAAAGCCCCCGACGAGAGCGACTGGATTCTGGTGGTGAAATGAGCCAACTGCCAACAACCCCGCTGGTCGGCGTCATCATGGGTTCCCGGTCCGACTGGGACGTGATGAAGCACGCCGCTGACACCCTGCTGTCACTCGGTATTCCGCATGAGTGCGAGGTGGTGTCGGCCCACCGCACGCCGGACAAGCTGTTCGAGTACGCGGGCGGTGCCTCCGACCGCGGGCTGGAAGTGATCATCGCCGGGGCGGGCGGGGCGGCCCACCTGCCGGGCATGTGTGCGGCGAAGACACACGTGCCCGTGCTCGGCGTGCCGGTGGCCCACGAGGCGAGTTTCCTCCGCGGGCAGGACGCACTGCTGAGCATCGTGCAAATGCCGGCGGGCATCCCGGTCGGCACCCTCGCCATTGGGAAAGCCGGTGCGACGAACGCCGCCCTGCTCGCGGCGGCCATCCTGGCGAACAAGTACCCCGCCGTGCGGGAGAAGTTGATCGCCTTCCGGGCGAAGCAGACCGCCGATGTGCTGGAGAAGGCTGCCCCTGCCTCGTAGGGTGGGTCCGCACGGGTCGTCAGACCCGGCGCGACCCACGCGG
>JALOQR010000406.1 GCA_025459365.1 Fimbriiglobus sp. | reverse complement strand
AACCGCTCAGCCAGCCGCACAGCATGCTTGCGAATGCCAGGGTGCGGGTCGTTCAGCGAGTGCAACAGATGCTGTTGAACCAGTCCATTGATGCGGTCGAGCGACACCAACGCGTGAAGGCGAGTTTCGGGTCGCTTGGTGTCGAGCAACTTCACGAGCAGCGGCACCGCTTCCCGGTCGGCACGCCAGGCCAAAAGCTCCGTCGCCATGTCCCGTTGCCAGCCGTTGGACGTGTCGAGCGCTGCCACGAGTTCAGCCGTTGTCGCCTTGTCGAGCCTCGGCCACGCCTTCGGTTGTTCGTCTTCTGGTCGCACACGGTAGATGCGGCCCAGCCCTGCCCCGGCCCGAGTATCGACCTTCGCCAACTCGCCCGGCGGGATCCACCGCGGATGCTCGATCACGTAGCGGTACATGTCTGCCACCCACAAGCCGCCATCCGGCCCAGTGGTCGCCTGCACCGGGCGGAACCATGGATCGGTGCTCGCCAGGAACTCGCGGTGAGCTTCAGTAGCGGCACGCTCGGCGATGAAGGTTGTGCCGTTTGGTTTCAACACCCGCCGCGTGATCACGAGGTGAACCGGCTCGCAGGTGAACGTGTTGCCGGCGTATTCCGCGCCGAGCTTCGAGTCGCGGTAGATGCCGAGGCCGCACGCTGAGGTTGTCCGTCCGTTTACACCCGACAGGTTGAACAATTGCGGGGATCGCGCCGCGAAGAGTTGATTCGCTCCAGAGAGGTTGACCGTTGGCGGGGGCGGGGCGACGAACCGATTGCGGCCGACGACATCGTCGGCCAGGGGGTAGTGCCAGGCGAGGTTCGAGTTGTCGCACCCGAACCAGTCGCCCCAGTCGTTCCGTACGCGGCCCTGCTGGGTGCGGCCCACGGCCGGCTCGATCTCGCCGGTGTCGGGCTTGATGCGGAAATCGCGATCGCCGAGGCGGTACTCCTTACCCGTGAGGCCCGAACGGATGACGCCGCCAAACAGCCCGCACGAGCCGTACACCCAGCCGTCGAGGCCGTAGCACAGGCTATTCACGCGGGCCTGATAGTTCTCGGTGCCGAACCCGCTGAATAGCTTCACCACCTGGTCGGCCTTGCCGTCGCCGGTCGTGTCTTCGGCGTAGAGGATGTCAGGTGCAGCGCAGATCAGCACCCCTTTCCGCCACGGCAACACGCCAGTCGGGAAGGGGAGGCCCTCAAGGAACGTGGTAGCAGTGTCGAACGTGCCGTCGGAGTTTGCATCTTCAAGGAACCGCACCCGCCCGCCCGGCTCGAATTTGCCAGCTTTGCCACTCGGGTAGTCGAGCATCTCGGCCACCCAGAGCTTGCCGTCCGGGCCAAAGGCAATGGCGACAGGGTCACTTACGATTGGTTCGGCGGCCACGAGGTCGACCACCAGTTTTGGCCCCACACGTATCGTGGCCCGCGACTGCTGCGGTGAGAGCGGCTTGGTGGTCGTTTTCTTCGGGTCGAAGGCGGCGGCGAACGCGGGCAGTTGCGTCTTCACCTCCGCCACGATCGGCTCTTCGAGGCCCGGCTTGAAGGGCGTCGGCACGTCGTAGTAGATCATTGCCCCGCCGCCCTCGTACCCACCCTCCTTCAGGACACGCTCGGACGGTATGTAGCACGGGGCATTGTTGGCATAGGCGGTGATCCAGACCCGCGAGCGGTCGAGTTCGGACTTCAGCCGTAGTGAGTAATCAACCACCACTTCGCCGGGCAGATGGACCATTGCCAGCGAGTCGCCGAATGCCCACGTCTGGATCGGGTAATCGATGGCGGTCATCAACTTCTCGCCGCGGTCGAGCTTGGTGAGTTGCACACGGGCATGGTGGCCGATGGCGTTCTTCTGCTCGGCCAGTTTCTCCCACGCTTTGCGATCAGGGTGGTCGGCGAGGGACAGGCTCAGCGACTGGAGCGTACACGCGGGCTTGCCGTGGATAGGGGCGAGGAACCCGCCGGCCAGACGCTTCACCTCGTCGGCCAGTAGTCGCCCACGGACGATGGCAGCTTCGTCGGTGGCAGTCGGTTCGCGGGCGTCGGCGTTTTGGTCGGCCCCGCAACCGATGGAGATCATGCCGACCGCGCCGGGGAAGTGCTTGGCGATGCCGGCCGCTGCGTAACCGGCCCAATCACCGCTAATTTTCAGGTGGCTCAGGATCGTGCAGTGGCAAGCGTACCCGGCGTACACTGCCCGGACGGCGGCGGTCTCGGCGTCCTTCACGAACAGCACCGGCAGGTCGTGGTCGCTTGGGCCATTCGGCTGCGGACGGCGGTTGCGGGCGAAGCCGACCGACCCGACGCCCCAATACAGGTGTGAAGGCTTCGACTTCTGGAGGGCGGCGAGGGCCACCTCCTCTAGCTTGGCGAGGTAGGTCTTGGTGTAGGCGTCGATGTGCTTCTGGTGGTCGTCGGAGATGGGTACGCCGAACAGGGTCGGGTTGGCCCCGCTCACCATCGGCCCGCAGTGAGTATGCGTGGCGGTGATCGCCAGACGCTCGGGCTGCACCTTGCCCTTCAGACGCTTCACCAAATCGGCCCGGTGTTCGGCGGTGATGCCGAGCACATCTACGGTGAGGAGCAGTAGTGGTTCGGTGTCGTCGGGATGGCGGATGGCGAGCGCGCGGGCGTGGATGGGATGGTTGACACCGGTGGATTCGTCGCGGCGGGATCCGAAGCCGTTCTGGCGGACGGGGTCTCTCGGGGTGATGTCCACCTCGGCCACGCCGACGAGGTAGGTGTCGGGTCGCACGTCGGCGGCGTGACACAACTTTGTCAGACCCGCGATGGCCACCACAACCAGAATTGCACGCCACATTGCCACGCCCTCGGGGAGAACCGGGAGTGGCCCCGTTGTACCCCGTGTGGCGGAAGAATGGTAGAGGCTACCGCCTGCTCCACCATTCTTCGGCCAGCCCGAACGAGAGAGTCATTCCCGCCCCGCCGGGCGAACTGAGAACATGACACCCCGGCTGCGGCTCGGCGGTGAACTGCGTGAGTGTCGGGTGCTTGGCATACACCCCGTGCCACCGGCGGGCGATCGCCGGGTTTGGCACCTGGAGCATCTTCCACAGGTAGTCGAGGATGAGCCGGTCGATGTGTTCATTGTCGAACGGGCTGATGTCGGCGTCGTATTCATGCGAGTCGCCGATCACCACCTCGCCGAGGTGGTTCTGCGACGCCATGACGTGGATGCCGAACTTCACATGCTCCGGCATCGTCTCGGCGAACCTCGCCTTCACCGCCCCCAGGGTGCGGCACACCTCAAATGCCTTGTAGTGACCAAGCGTAAGCCCACCGGCCAGGTGCGGCCCCATTCGCCACCCGCCGCGCTGTGGGCCGGTGGCAAGCATCTGGAG
>JALOQR010000117.1 GCA_025459365.1 Fimbriiglobus sp. | reverse complement strand
TCGGCGCGACCCACGCGGTTGCACACACCCGTGGGTCGGCGCGGGCGAATCGCCCGCTGGACCCACCCTACGGGGGTCAAGTGGAATACACTCGCTTGCCGAGTAGCACCGCGGGCACCAGCAACAGGACGATCAACAGCCCCAGCCAGCCAACGAATGCTGTCGCCAAGATCGCGTCCAGCAGTACCAGCCCGAGGATGCATCGCTTGACCGCCGCTTGCACGTTCTTCGGCGACGGCTCCCGCACTGCCGCCACCACCGGCCCGCCGACCATGAACCCGAACCCGACCAGTAGGTACAGGAAGTACCACGGCGTGCGGCCCGGCTCGAAGTGCAGCGGCACCACAGCAGCGAGCGCTAGGGCGGCGGTCATCACGGCGGAAGCCGCGATCAACATCCTCCGCTTGCTGGTGCCCTCCTCGGTGCGGGCGAACCACGTCACCCCGACGATATACAGCCCAACGACGGCGGCGACGTGCAACGCAAGTAACGGTTCGGCCGCGGAGACTGCGAGCGTGCCCATCAGCACGTTCAGGAACCGGCACCCGCCCATGCCCACTGGCCCGAGCCAGTAGTGCTTGAGCACCGCGTCGTAGAGCACGATCAGCCCGGCAAGGATGGAGGCCGTCACCCCGACGTTTACCCCCACCCCGAACGCGAATCCGACTCCGGCAAGCATCAGCCCGGCAGCCATGAGGGCGGCGGTTTGCGGGCGAATGCGGCCGGACGGCAAGGGGCGCGAAGGGCGGGTGCGGGCGTCGTCGTGGTGGTCGAAGAAGTCGTTCCACGCCATGCCAGACAGGTACAGGCAGCCGGAGGCGGCGAGTAGTGGAGCGAGTCGCCAATCGAACAAATTCGCCACGCAGGCAGCGAGGAGGATGTCGGCGAACGCGGTGAACACGTTCGGCAACCGGACGAGTTGGGCGAAAGCGAGCAGACGCGACGGCATAGGAGGATAATGTACTCCGCCCCCTCCAGGTGCGGCTTCGGAAACCGCGATCCGGAGAGTACGGAGTACTTTCAGGCTAACGTCACCGCGAAGTCGTAGGTACTTGGGCCGGCTTGCGTCCTCTCGCCCAAGTTGATCAATTCCTCTTCGGTCTGGACGAACCGCACATCGCGGATGCCCTCGGCCATCAGCCGGCCGGCGAACACCGGGGCATCGTCGGATGAGACCGAGATGAGCACCACCGACACTGCGAACCCCTGCTTGCGAAGCTGCCCCAGCGCAATGGCCGACTCCACCGGCACGGCGGGCAGCACGGCGATGACGGTGGCGTCCTTCGGCAACCGCGGGGCCACTTCGACGATCAGCCGGGGGAAGGTCATGCCGTCGGTCAACTCCAGCCTGGCCAGGCTCTCGCGGATCTGCTGAAACTGGTCGAAACCGCGGCGGGTGGGCACCACCACCGGGCGGAGGCGGTCGGACTGCTCGAGCGATTCGTAGTTCTCGCGGGCCTCGGCCCGGTTGCCGAACCCCTCGTCGGGCTGGTCGTGCTTCTCGCTCGCTTCTTCCTTGATCCGCTCGGCGGCATCGCGGCCGTTGCTGGCGAACCCCACCTGCTGGTTGAGCAAACTCACGGCATACGCCAAGGAACAGGCGGTAGTGACAGCTAAATCCGACCGATACGGCTCGCGATTCTTGTCGTACCCCTTCTCGAAGAAGTCCACCAGGATGCTTGCCCCGGCGAGTGAAGTCGGTTCGAACACGCGGCAGTGCAATTGGCCGGTTCGCGCCGTCGCCCGCCAGTGGACGCGTTGCAGTGGGTCGCCGACCATGTACGGCCTCACGCCGGCGGTGCGGGTGGGGTCTTCGAACAACCGGTTCGCCAGGCGGATCTCACCGATCGGCCGTTCGGAGGCGAACTGGTACTTCGCCAGCGGCACAATCTTCGGCAGGACGAGCACAAACTTCGGCTCAGTGAGGATGCGGTGGCGGCGGTGTAGGCCGAACACGTCGCCGGTTTCGGCGAAGCTCGGGCCGATCTGGTAGTACCCGCGGGCGTTGAACGTCATCTTGTACTTGATCGTTTTTGTCGCGCCGGTGGGGATGAACAGCACTTTGATGCGGCTGCCCTTGATGGTGATGCGGGCGGGCCGGGCCTTGAACGCAAACTCGGGTAGCATGTCTTCAAACAGCAGCCAACCGACGGGCACCTTGCCGGTGTTGGTCAGCTTCACCTCCACCGGGATCGTGTCACCGATCTGGAGTTGGCCCTCCGGCACCTCCCGTTCCGCTTCCAGATTGGTGATCCACGACTTCGCCAGGAACCGGCTGAGGAGCAGCACGCCGAGGACGACGTACCCGGCGAATGCCACCAGCCCGGCCTTGAGCGCGAGCGCCAGGCCGATCAGGGCGACGATCGCGATCAGCCACCGCCAGAACTTCGAGCGCATCGACGTGCTTCCCGCATTCCAGGGCTTACGCCCTGGGCTACGAACGACGGCCGCTCCGCGGCGTGTGTCGTCCCAAATGCCCGCGTCCAGTAGGGACCGCCGGACGTAGCCCAGGGCGTAACCCCTGGGAACCAAGTCGTCACTCCGCGTCCCACACCACCACCTGCCCCTTCTCACCGCCGGCAGCGGCGAGGGTGCCGTCTGGGGAGTACGTCACGCACCCCACCCTGCCGATGCCCCAATCGTATTGGGCGGATGCCTGCCCGTTGTCGGTGTCGTAGGCCGTCACCCTTCTCGATCCGTCGGCCACCAGAAGCGTGCGGCCGGTCGGGTGCAACGTGATCTCCAGCGGTGGCTTCCTGGTGACGGTGTCCCAACCCTTTCCGCCGTTGATGGGCACGCACCGCACCAAGGTGCCCGCCGCCACGATTACCCGCTCGCCGTCAGGCATCATCGCCACCGACCCGTTGCCGAAGGTGTTGATCCCTTTCAAATCTGTGTAGAAGAGCACGCGGAACGGCTTCACGTTCCACACGCAAATGGCGTGTGCGTGGTACTCGATGCTCGTGACCGTCGTGCCGTCGGGTCCGAAGGCGACACCGCGGTAGTTTCCTTCTTCCGGGGTCACGATCTGTTCTTTGGTGTACTGGTTCCAGAGCGTGAGCTTCTGTCCCGTGACACCCAGCCATGCGTGAAGGGGATCAGTCGTCGGGGCGAAGGCCACACTCCGCGGGGCATAGATGAACCAGTCGGTGACTGTTTCTTGGAACGACTCGAGATGGTAGTACCTGATCGACCGAGATGGATTCGCCGTCTCCGCCCCGTCGACGTTCTCAACGCGGGTGTAGGCTCTTACGGACCAGTCCAGTACGGACACGGCCATCACACGACCATCGGTGGAGTAGGCGATATCCTCCGACGGCGAAAAGAGAGATGATGTCCAAGTCTCAGTGTTGCCGTCGGCGATTGTGAGATGCAGAACCGTACTCTCCTGCCAGACCAGCACAACGAGAATGCTCGTATCCGGAATGAACCGCACCCGATGGATTCTGTTCAGGGCTTGCGTCTGGAAGATTCGCATGGCGGCATGATACCCGGCCGGCCCGCCCTTGCCTTCGTCTCGCGGCGAACCGAATTGGAGGTACAATCTCCGTACGGCCTCTCCCGCCACCGCACCAAGCTTCCCCATGTCCATCGTCGGCATCGACCTCGGCACCACCTTCTGCGCCGTCGCCTACCTGGACGAGCGGGGCAAGGCTGTCACCATCCCGAACCGCGACGGCGAGGTGCTGACGCCCTCCGCCATCTTCCTCACCGGCACGGGCGAGGCGGTGGTCGGTCAGCCCGCGTTAGATGTGGCGATGGAACAGCCCGATAAGGTGGCGACGATGGTGAAGCGGCAGATGGGCCGGCCGGAGTACGGGCGAACGGTGGCGGGCCGCACGTTCCGGCCGGAAACGCTGTCGGCCGTCATCCTGCGGAAGCTGGTGCTCGACGCCGAGGCCCAGATCGGCAAGATCGAGAAGGCGGTCATCACCGTCCCGGCGTACTTCGACGACACCCGTCGTAAGGCGACGATGGACGCCGGCAAGATCGCCGGGCTGGACATCCTCGACATCATCGACGAGCCGAGCGCCGCCGCACTCGCGTACACCTTCCAGCAGTCGGCCGCGGCCAACCTGAAGCCCGGTGAACTCCCCGCCGACTCGCCCAAGAACGTCATGGTGTACGACCTCGGCGGGGGCACCTTCGACGTGACGCTGGTGAAGCTCGGCAAAAAGCGGTTCCAGGTACTCGGTATCGAGGGCGACGTGAGGCTCGGCGGCAAGGACTGGGACGATCGGCTGGTGCAGTACGTGGCGGAGGAGTTCCGCAAGCAGTATGGCACCGACCCGAAGAGCGACGAGCAGAGCATGGCCATGTTGCAGGCGAGTGCGGAGCGGGCCAAGCGGACGCTCAGCAAGGTGGACGCGGCCACCATTACCTGCACCCACGACGGCAAGAAGATGACCGTGCCGGTCACGCGGGAGTTGTTCGAGACGTTGACACAAGACCTGTTGCTGCGAACGCGGATGACGACGACAGCCGTACTTCGGCAGGCGAACATGACGTGGGACAACGTCGACAAGTTGCTCATGGTCGGCGGTAGCACGCACATGCCCGCCACCGGGCGGATGCTCCGCGACCTGACCGGTAAAGACCCGGATCGATCACTCGCAGTCAGTGAAGTGGTGGCCCGCGGGGCGGCGGTCCACGCCGGTATCGTCAACGCCCGGCGGCTGCCTACCACTGCGACGGCAGAGTTGGCCGACATCGTCGAGATCAGCGTGAACGCCCACAGCCTGGGGGTCGAGATCCGCAAGGCCGGCGTGAAGATGAACGACAAGCTAGTGGTGAAGAACACGCAACTGCCGGCGGCGGTTAGCCGGGTGTACTACACCGCCCAGGAGGAGCAGAGCAAGGTGCGGGTGCGGTTACTGCAAGGGGAGGCCCAGCAGGCGGAGGCGTGCATCCCGGTGGGTGAGTGCTGGATTGAGGGGCTGCCGGCGAACCTGCCGAAGGGGTCGCCGGTGCAGGTGCGGTGCGAGGTGCGGGCGAACGGGCGGATTGAGGTGATGGCGCTCGACATGACCAGCGGACGGATGGCCAAGGCCGAGATCCACCGCAGCGGCGGGCTGGAAGAGGCGGACATCGCGAAAGAGGCGGAGTGGGTGCGGAGCTTGCGGATTCAGTAGGGTGGGTCGAGCGGGCGTCAGCCCGCGATGACCCACGCGATGGGGTTCCGCGTGGGTCGCACCGAACCTCACGGTTCGTGCGGACCCACCCTACGACGTGGCCGCCTCGCCGCCCCCCAGCACCTTGTTCACCGCTTCCAGCAGCCGCTCGGTGGCGAACGGCTTGCGGATATAGTCGACCACTCCGAGGAACTCGGCGTAGGCCTTGTGTCGGCTCCCCTCGTTGGCGGTGATCATAATGAACGGCGGGGCGTCGGGCTTGTCCTTGAAGTGTTCGAGCACCGGGTAGCCGCCCATGCGGTGCATCATCATGTCCAGAATCACCAGGTCGGGCTTCTGGTTGTAAATGGTATTCTTCCCCTGCACGCCGTCGCCGGCGGTAATCACCTTGTACCCCTGGCGTTCGAGCAACAGCCGCAGGCCATCCACCAGTTCGCGGTCGTCGTCACAAATGAGAATGGTTTTCTGAGCGGACATGCTTGCACCTCGAACGTGGGGCGGGCGGGTACGTTCAGGATATCAGCCCGGCGGGGGGAGGTTCAACCGCCCTCACTCCCGTGCTCCGGCTTGCCGCACCTCGTCGGCCCGTCGCTTGTGGTACGTTGCGATCCGCCGCACCGTCGCGTCTGGATCGGCGGTCAGACGATCGAGCCACCCGCCGAACTCCAGCCGGCTCTCGTACCCCACTCGCGCCGCCCCGGCTCGCACTGCGGGGTCTGGGTCGCGGCTGAGCCGCTCCAGCCACGGGCTGGGGTCGCGGAACGCCGCCCGGTTCCGCTCCAGGTCGAGCACCAGTTTCAGCCGCTCGCCGGCCTCCGGGTGGGTGAGCCGACGGCCGGCGGCGATTTGGTCTGGTTCTAGCCCACGGGTGGACAACGCCGCCTCGCACAGCACCCGCACCTGAGCGTCGGGGTCGTTCAGCCAGCGGAACAGGTCTTCCGTCTCCACCGCCGGCGCTCCGACTCCGGCTGGGCCGACCGCCGCCATCGCCGCCCGCCGCACCTCCGCGTCTGGGTCGTCGAGTAGCGGAACCACCTCGCCCTTGAGTCCCAGCCCGACGGCCAACCGCACGGCGGTCGTTTTGTTGCCGCCGGTGAGCCCGGCCCGTACGATCTCGCGGCATCGCTCGGAGGCATCGGGTTCGCCGCACCGCAGCAGCACGGGCACCAATCCGACGGTCGCAGCGGTGCCGGCGTCGTTGAACGCATGACAGGCGGCGAGGAGCGGGCGGCAGACCGCGGCAAAGGTGGGGTCGTCGGCGGTGCGATCAGACAATTCGGCGGAGAGCACTTCGGCGACCGCGTCGCAGTCGTCCGGGGTGCCAGTGCGGAACACGTCGATCAGTCGGGCGATGCCGGCCTCTCCGGATGTGAGGAGCTGGCGGGCGTGGGCGGCACGTTCGTCGGCACTGGTCGCTGAGCGGAGTTTGCCCGCGGTGAGGTGAGCCTGGATCGGCTTCCACTGCCACGCTGCCACTGCCACACCGACTACCAGTAGCAGTGTGAACCCGTATCCAATCAACTTCAACCCGCGGCTCGCCATGACCCGCCTCCGTGCGGAAGAGGTGAGAGGATATGTCGAACCGGCGGGGTGTGTCGAGGCCGGTTTCCGGCCACAAAGCCTTCACCGAAAGTCTGACGCGCACGCCGGTGTTCACACCCCGGTCACCTCTTCGAGCTTGCCGGTTCGCCACGCCTTTCGCACGCTCCAGCGGTAAAAGAACTGCGATACCACCACCAACCCGGCGGTCGTCGCGGTCAGGGCCAGCAGCAGTTGCCCGTTGTCCCAGGCGGCGAGCGGACTCTGGCCGAGTGGGGAGTCGCTCGCCGGGTTGCCGGTGATCGCCCGCCGCATCCCTTCCAGCCAGTACGTTGTCGGTAGGCACAAACTCACTGGCCGCAGCCACACCGGCAGCATGTCGACCGGGAACACCACCCCGCTGAGAAAGTACACCAACGCCCCCACGCCCTCGCTCAAGAACATTCCGCTACGGCTCATGTTCAGCACCGCGCTCGCCAGGATCATCCCGCACGCCCACAGCATGACTGCCCCGACGCCCAGGAACGCCAGCAGCAGTGGCAAATCGACGCCGGCGAAGTGAACAGCCTCACGCACTTTCGGGATGAGTAACCCGGTGACGATAATGACGATCCCGCCAACCAGCCCTTCCAGCCCACGAGCCAGCCCGCGGCCAACGAAATACGCCTGAAACTGAGCAGGGCTGATGTAGATGTACTTCAGCATGCGGTAACTCTCGCGATCGGAGATGACCACGTAGCTCATGCCAAACATGACCGTGCCGACCAGCCCGTAGCAGGCATTCGAGATGTAGATAAACGGTAGGAAGTCGGCCCGGAGGCGGGTGCCCTGCATCTCCTGGATAGCGAAATCGGCAGCGTAGAAGACGAGCACCAACAGCATCGCCCCGCACACCGGCTTCACCACGAGGTAGAGCAGGAACAGGCGGAGGTCGGCCCAGTTCGATTCGATCTGCCAGCCCAGCCAGGCCGACCAACCGAGGGTGCGGAGGGGTTCGGAGGGCAAAAAGGGTACTCCAAGTCGGGGGGATCCACCAGGTTTGCCACGATCCGCAAGGGAGTAGGCCACAGGACTCTCACGCCGGTTCGAGCACTTGCAAACTCACTGCGGTCACCAGTTCCTTCACCCGCACGCGGTATTCGGCCATGTGTGGCGCGGTGAGATGGTCCTTCAGGTGTTGCAGGCTTTTCCACTTCTCGACCACCACTACCGCGTCGGGCCGCAGCGGGGGTTGTACGGCCAGCCCGGAGGCGATATCTACCGCTGCTCCGTATTCGATGCACCCGGCCTCGGCCCGCACGAGTGGGGTGACCCAGGCGAAGTGTGTCAGAAACTCGGCTCGCTTTCCCGGGGCAATATCGATGGTGGCGAGGACGTGGATCATGGCGGGGTCCAGTTCGGCTTGTTTTGCGGTGCGAGACTGATTTAACATATGCTCGGCGACAACCCCAGCATGGACGCTGCCTCGTGGCCGATAAGCTCACCCCGCTGATCCTCGACGCCCTTGCCCGGGCTGCGGCCGACCCGCACGGGTCGCTGCTGTTCGCGTCCAAGTCTATGCCGGGCCTGTTCCCGGCTTTAGCCGCCGCCAAGCCCGCCGCCCACAAGTGCCTCCAGGAGGGGCTGATCCGCGTGGTCCGCACCGACGGCCAGGGGAAGCAACTCCGCGAATACTACGCCGGCACCCCCGCCGGCCTGAAATTCCTCGTCGATCATTCGTCCCCCAAGCAGGTACTCGACGATTTCGTGCGCTTGCTGGAAGAACGCCGCGACGAACTCGGCGAACTCCTGCGGACGGCCGAACGCATGGCCGCCAGTATCGATGGCATGAAAGCCGCCGTGGCCGCCGTGCTACCGCGAGTGGGGAGTGGAGCTGGCACCACCATGGCTGGTTGCCCGACACCGGCCCACCCGATCGCTGCGTTCTCGGCTCCCGAACCCGAGCCAGTGACCACCGCCGAACTGTGCGAACTGATCCACACTCGCCTGCGAGACTGGGCATCGTCGGCCGGCGTCCCGCGGGATTGCCCGCTGCCGGAGTTGTTCCGCAGTCTGAGTACGCTCGACCCTGCCCCGACCGTCGGCCAGTTCCACGACGCCCTGCGGCAACTGCACGCCGACGCCCGCCTCTACCTGCACCCCTGGACCGGTCCGCTTTATGCACTGCCAGAACCGGCAGTGGCCCTGATGGTAGGTCACGAGGTCGCGTTCTACGCCTCGCTGCGCCCATAGCCCTCAGTGCCTGCACCCGTGTTCTGGCGGATCAGGCCGGGGATTACCGCCGAAGCCGATGCCTGAGAGAACTGAGAGCGAAGGACCCTGCACGAAGGACTAACCCGGAGGGACATGATGTCCGCCGCCACCTTGACCCGCCCGACCGCCGCCGCCAGCCCCCGCGAGTTTCTCAAGCGGGCCGGCAACCCGTTCCGCAACTACTTCGCCCGCAATCCGGACGATGAAGTGTGCGCCCGCTACCACGTGCCCGAACTGTTCGCTGCCGAGCGCGACCTACTGCACGCCATCATCGATCTGTACCGATACGATCCAATGGCCCACTCCGAGGTGGTGCCAGTTCTCGGCAACAAGGGGGCGGGGAAAACCCACCTGTTGCACAGCATCAAGCACGGCGGCGGCGGGCAATGGCAGTTGCTCGTCACGCCCGGCGTCTTCCAGAAGGACACCGACTTCCTGGAGTATCTGCTGTTTCAGATCGTCGATACCTTGCTCGGCGGTGGCAAGCAGAAAGGCTGCCGGCCGATGGAGTATGTCGGCGATCACCTGGTGCGACGGCAACTCGGGCTGGCCATCCGCGACTTGCAACCGGCCGACAAGGTAGAGTTGTTTCCCCCGCCGGGCATCGGCCGGTGGGCACGGCGGCTTGGGTTGGGCGCCACTCAGGCGAACGAGCGGGCCGAGTGGCTGGTGGAGAACCTGAGCGGGTACGCCAACTTCGCCCGGATGCCAATGCCGTTAAGCCAGGCGCTGGCCGGAGCCGGCCTCACCCCTGCCCGGGCGTACGAACTCTGCGCCACCTACGCTGCCCGCACCGAGCCGCACAACGCCGCGGGACTCATTCGCCGCAGTGTGCTCGACGGATTCGCCAAGGCGGTGTTGCTCAACGACGAAGCCGAACTGGCCAATTTCCTCACCTACGGATTCGCCGAACTCGACTTCAACGTGAAGCCGAGTCGACAAGACTTGGTGCTGCAACTGTTCAAGGTGCTCACCGATGTGTTCCGCGGGCTGAAGATCCCCGTGGTGGTGGCCTTCGACCAGCTCGAAGACCTGCTCCTCGCCCGCCGCAACGACGACGTCCACCGCACCGCCGAGGCGTTCTTCGCCGGCATCGTGCAGGTGATGCACCAGATCGATGGCCTCTGCTTCCTCATCTTCGCCGAGCGGGGGCTGTGGAACCGGTTCGTACCCAGCCTTGACGGCTACATTCAGGACCGGCTGAACAACCCCGTGCATGTGCCCAAGTTCGGTACGGTGAAGGCCATCCGCCTCGAAGCCCCGCCGGCTGAACTGGTTCGCCGGGTGGTGGAGGCCCGCCTACGGCCGGTGCTCGACGAACTGCCCGACGCTGCCGCCTATCCCGGCCTGTACCCGTTTGCCGCCGATCAGGTGGACCGCATCGCTCGCACCGAGCCGACCCTCCGGGACATGCTCCAGCAGTTCCGCCACCTGTTCGACCACATGATCTATGGGCCGGACGACATGCCCACCCCGCGACTCGCCGATGAACCGCTTCCCCCGCCACTGCCCGGCCCGATGAACCGCATCGCCGACTTTGGCGAGTTCCCCATGCTCCCCCCAACGCCGGCCGCGGCCTTCGGGCCACTCCCCGTGCCCGGCGCCGAGGCTGCTCCTACTGCCCCGCCCGAAAGCCGTATCTCGGCCCTGCTCGGCGAGGCGGACGAGTTCACACCACCACCACCCGTGACGTTCAAGAACGTCGACGTGATCGAAAGCTCGACGGTTCCGTGGACCGCCACCGCGGCGACCGAGTTCCCCCCACCGCCGACGGAGCCGTCGGAGGTGCTGGGGATGGAATTGTCGCCATCGACCCCTGGCCCGGAAGAATGGACCCAGCGTGGGGCGGTGCTCACCCCCGCCATCATGGCCGACTTGTGGGATCAGGAGTTCCGCAGCGCCCGCCGCAAGCTCGAACCGGAAGGCGCGCTCACCGGCGCCACCCGTGAGCTTCAGGCCGCGCTCGGCACCTTCCTCACCGCTTGCCACGAACACGGCGTGAAGGTCGGCCCCTGGCGGCTTCAGCACGTTGTGCCTGAATGGCCCTTCGGCGAACACCCGACCTACGGAGCCGTGACGCTCGCCCACTGGGCCTGCAAGGACGCCCAACCGTGGAAGGTGGGTGTGGGGCTGTTCCTCGCCCGCGGAGCCGGCAAGCCGAAAGACCTGGAGATTAAACTGACGGTCATGGAGGCCCAGCCGCCGGTGGTCGATCACCTTATCCTGCTGCGGCCGGAAGACGACCTGACCCTGACCGGCAAGAGCAAGACGCTGTGGGCGGACGCCGAGAAGCGGGGCCGGCACGCCCGCCTGGAACCGATCGGCCTCGATGGGTTCGCCCTGTTGTACAGCTTCCCGCGGTGGCTGTCGGCGTTGCGAGAGGGGCTGCCCGCTGGAGCCCCGATGCCGAATCTGGCGGATTTGATTCAGGAGAAGGCCGAGGGGTTGCTCGAACGCGTGTGCATGCCGATCAACTGAGTTGACTCGGCTTAACCAGGACGGGGGAAGTGGTGGGGATGGTTCCCACCACCTCCCCCACTGCACTTGTTAACGACAAGTTGTGTGAACCATTTTGTGTTGGGATCGGCTCGCCGGACCTAGCCGGCCGCACGTAGTTCGTCCCGCACCTGCATGAGCAACGCCCCGAGGCGGTTCTTGCCGCTGCCATCGCCGCCGTCGCCCCAGTAGTCGTCGTTGGCGGTGTGTTCGACCAACTTGGCGTCGCCGGTGCCGAGCAGGACGGCTTTCAACTCTTCGTGCTGGGTGAACTTCGCCCGGAGTGCTTCGAGCATCACCCGCTCCTTCACCTTCTCCCAATCGCGGCGGAGCGGCCGCTTGCGGTCGCGGCCCATCTGGGCGGCGAGCATCGGCTTGTTCGCCTTCCGGATTACCTCCTCGTCGGGTTCGCCGGCGAACTTCTGGGCCTGGAAGTAGTGCTCGCTGGTCGGCCACCGCTTGCCCTTGAGAAACACGGCGTGCCGGCTGAAGTTGGAGAAGCAGCCGTAGTCGCCGGCGGTGCTGTAGAAGTGGATGACGGCCGGCAGGGCGGGTTGGTCGGACATGGCGGAACCTCCGGTGGATGCGCGGGATCGCCCCCGTACGGAGTTGGCCGGTGCGATGTGGGTTCGGGGGTGGGAAAAAGAACGCCCCGCACGGAATGACCCGTGCGGGGCGGCGGTTGCGTCGGGGGTTACTTCTTGTCGACCTGCGGGCGCGGGTCGCCGGGGGGCAGCAGGACCGGCGGGACGATCGAGTCGATGAGCGGCAGGACCGGCGGGCGGGGTCCCTGTCCGGGGGGTAGAGGGACGCTCGGCGGGATGAGCGCGCCGGGCGGGAAGACCACCCCGCGACGGATGGCGTCCGACTGCCGCTCGATTGCCTTCCCCCGCTCCTCCTGCTCCCGCGACAGACGCAGCG
>JALOQR010000116.1 GCA_025459365.1 Fimbriiglobus sp. | reverse complement strand
GCCCCGGCGGTGACCTTCCTGTTCGCCGACGGCCGACCACCGCGCACTTACCTGCTCAACGAACTGATCGACAATCCCTCCGAGTTAACGCACTCGCCCGAACACATCCTGTGGCCGGCCGGTGCTGCTCTCGACTCGACAACCAATCAATTTCACCTGTTTACTCAGGACTCGAACCGCATCAGCTTCAACACCGCGACGGGGGAAGTGATCAGCAAGGGGAAGAATGGGTGGGGCAACCCACTGGCGAAGACGGTCCTGGGGATCGTGGTTGGTCTGACCGCCCTTCTTCTAGCTGGGTTGGCGTGGTTCGTGCTGCGAACTCGGCCACGGCCAGCGGCCTGACCACCCCAGAAAATACGTGGGGCCGGCGCAACCGCGCCGGCCCAATGCGTTTCTGGGGCGAGTCTTTGATATCCCGGTTTAGCCGACGAATGCCCCCGATGCCAGCCATCCGGGACTATTCAACTCGAGGAACGTCGGCGGGGTCACTCCACCGGCGAGTTGCCCAGCCGCATACACCCGTACGGTGCCATCAGTACCGGGGGCCGGGGCGGTCAACAAGTCGGGGCGACCATCTCCAGTGACGTCGCGTGCAGCGACCCGAATCCCGCTGCGGGTGTTCGATGCACCAGAGAAGAAGTCGGCCACGACCGACGTGTAGACCCCTCGGACGAGTTCACGACCGCTGAACACGGTCACGCGTGGCCCCCCCCCTTCCCCGGCCCCGACGATCAGATCGCCAAAGCCGTCGCCGGTCAGGTCGGCCACTGCCACGTACGTTCCGCCGTTGAACGTGGGAGCGAAAGCGAAGAAGTCGCCGGCGAACTTCTGCGGTCTGCCGGCAGCCACGGTCCTTCCGTCGTACATCGCGATCCGCGGGCCACCACCAAGGCCGGCCGCTGCCACCAGGTCGTCCCGCCCGTCCCCGTTCAGGTCGCCGACCGCCAACCGGACCCCACCGCGGAAGTTCATGTCCTCAATGCCCCAGAAGTCGGACACCACCGCGTTCGGATTTCCACCCTGGAACACTCGCACCCGCGGCCCACCGCCGGCATCCGCCCCGGTCACGATGTCGGCCCGCGTTCCGCCTGTAAGGTAACCGACCGACACATTCACGCCGCCGAGGAATTGCGGTTCGTAAGCAAGGAACTGGGAGATCACTTGCCCGGTGGTGCCACTGACGACCGTGACCGTCGGTGCCTCGCCGATTGGCGCACCGTACACCACATCTGGTACACCGTCGCCGTTCACGTCTCCGGTCGCCACTCGTGTACCACCGGCCGCTGACACGCCCGGCGCCCGCGAGAGCATTTGCCCAGTACCATCGAATACACTCACACCACCAGTCCCGCCGGTATCGGCGCTGACGGCAAACCGGGTGAGGGTGGCGCCCTGATTTGTCGCGGGTGTGACAGCCGACGGGGTAGTCGGCACCGGCGCAGGTGCTGTTACTGGCGGAACGGTGACGGCCGGCGGCGGCACTGGCACCGGGGGAGTCGTGGCCCCTAGCGACCAGCCGATATCCCGCAGGCTGGCGTATTCCAGGTCGGTCATCCGCTTCTGCACGCCGACCTGAATGGCCGGGTTCATGATGGCCGATTGTCCGGCGTAGGTCACGGACTGTGCAAAGTGATCGGTGTTGGTGCCCGGTTGCATCGGGATCGAGCCACCATACACACTCACCGCGTTCGGCCCGGTGTAGAACCCATTCGAGACATATCGGGTAAACGAGGGATTGTTCAGCCCGAAGCCGAACACATGCATGAGTTCGTGCAGGGCCACGCTGTCGAAGTCGAACTGGTTGCTAGCCGGTGCGCCGGCAGTGAAATCCCAGTTGGTCGCGGTGTTGAATGCGATCAGGCCACCCCACGGGGAGAAGTCGGTGCCGGCATCCACCGCGCTTTGCCCGCGGGTGCGGATAACATCGAGCCAAGCTTGCGACCCACGGGCAGAGTACGCCCCACCGGAGGCAATGCCGAGCGCACCGCCCAGTTGCCCACCAGTGATAAACACCACCACCTCATCCGCCGCAACGCTCAACCCCGGTAGGCTCTTGGTCGTCCCGCTGGCTGAGTCGTACACCTGCGGCGTCCAGGTGTTGGCGGCGGACGGGGTGATGGCAGAGAGTGTGTCGGTCATCTGACCGGCGAGAGCCGCCCCGACGCGGTCCATCGCTGCCCGAGCGGACGGATTGGCGAACATCCCGGAGGTGTCGAACGAGTAATCGAACCGCACCGTCACGGCGGGGGTGAGTCGATCTTCGAGCGATTCGATCCACAGCCGGGGAAAGCGGTGGGGTTCACGCATCGTTCCACTCACGAGAGGAAGGGGGGGGTATGTGTGCTTGTCCGGGTTTTAACGGCAGCAGCGATTGTGCGGAAAGCAGCTGTGCCGAGAGGAGAATATTTACCGGTTGTTCCGATTTTGCAGAAGCGCAAACTTGTGCCGGCAGCCGGAAATGTTCCGACGTGTCGTCATTCCTGACAACCCAGCCAGATGGCCTTGACGTGCGATTTTGTCACTGCGAGACTTCTCGCGTCCCGCGTCAACTGTCCGTTGTGAGCCGTCCCAATAAACAGAGCGGGTTTCGGAATCAAGGCGAAACACGTTAAGGTGCGAGAATAGGTTCTGCCAGACGTGGTTATGGGAAGCGGGGCAAGATAGCGATTTCGCTTTCCCTATCCTGTAACGACAACGGATATCACCATCACAACTTTATGTTCCTCACCTTTTCGCCTCGTGTGTCGATCGGCCCCCGCCTGAATGCCACGACAAATCCCTCCCCGCCCTTCACTTTCATCGACTCGTGGCAAGCGAATCGCCCCCGCCGACCAAAATGCCCTAAGCTTCCGACACCCCGGGGGCGACCCCGCCCTTCCGACTTCAATCGGGGGGAAGATCCCACGACTTGACAGAGTACTTCCTGAGTGGCGATCGGGGCATGACCCCAGCGCACCGAAGTCCGTCAGTTTGCGGGGGGCGACAACCGATGACATACAATGCCAGCAACGCGGCAGTCTCTCCTTCCTCATGGCACGGGGTGTCGGCGGTGGCTCACACCCACAAAATCCGGTTCGCCAGCCAGACCGATGTCGGTATCAAGCGGAGCCACAACCAGGATGCCTGCTCGACCCAACTGGCCACCGACGAACGGCTGTTCACCTCCATTGGCCATGTGTTCGTGGTCGCTGACGGAATGGGTGGGCACGCCGTCGGTGAGAAGGCGAGCGCCAAGGCAGTGCGGGACATTCCGCTCATCTATCGCAAGCACGTCGCGACTGAAGGGCCTGAAGCGGCCGTGCGCCGGGCGTTCGAGGAGACGAACAACGGTATCTACGAAATCGGGGCGAACAACCCGGAATTCAAGGGGCTGGGCACCACTTGCGCCGCACTGTTTCTCCGACCCGAGGGCGCGTGGATCGGGCATGTCGGCGATAGCCGGGTCTATCGCATCCGCGGGGAAAAGGTGGAACAACTCACCTTCGACCATTCGTGGGTGTGGGAGATTGCTCGCCGGCAGGGGCTCGACCCCGACGAACTCGGTGACTTCAAGCGAAACGTCATCATCCGCTCGCTCGGCCCGGAGGCAGAAGTCGAGCCAGACGTGGAAGGTCCGCACCCGGTCGAACCGGGCGATGCATTCTTGATCTGTAGCGACGGGCTGACGAACCACGTGCGGCCGGAGGAACTTGGAGCCGTGGTGGCGGTCATGCCGCCCGCCGAAGCTTGTGCGTTTCTTATCGAACTGGCAAACCTGCGGGGTGGAAGCGACAACATTACTTGCCTCATCGTGCAGGTGCCCCGGGGGGATGGGAACACCGCCGACGACCTGACTCCAAAGGCCAAACCGGGCGCGTTCATCCGGCTGGTACGCTGGTGGGGAAAAACTATCACCTGGCCGATTACCCTCTTGGTAGCTGGTGGGTTGCTCGTCGCCCTCTCGGTGTGGCTGAATATGGAGCGAGCAAGCCCGGTACTCTGGGGTTCGGCGTTTGCCCTGGCTGCGGTGGGTGTACTTGGCGGGCTGGCGCTGTTGGTCATCCAGTTCCGCTTGCGAGCGCTCGATGGCGGGGGAGAGTCTGCCTCGGATCGCGAACTGCACATCTACAAGACACATGCAATCGACATCAGTGCGGCACTGGTGCAGCGGTTCGCCGAGGAAGAGCAGGCAGCACGCAAGGCACTGGAGGAACGGCGACTCGTGTTGGATACGGCGGCGGTGGGCAAATGGGCAGAGCTCGCCGAAAGCAAGGCGAAGGCCGGCGAATGGGGGCCGACGCTGCGTGCTCGCTGTCAGGCCCTCCAACTGTGTGCCGCCGTGCTTAACAAGAACCAGAACAAGAACGAAGAGTTCAAGCCAAACTGGACAACCCCACACCGCCCGCTGAACAACGGGCCCTTGCCGCCAGCCGAGTGACGGCCCCTACCATAAACGGCATCCTCCCCACGGTGCCGCCCATGAACCCGGCCGAAGCAACCGCCCGCTACTTCCACCGCGCTGCCGACCTGCTCAAATTGAACGACCGCCAGCGGACGTTCCTCATCACGCCGTATCGGGAAATCAAGGTCGAGTGCAACATCGTCCGCGATAGCGGCGAGTTGGCCACGTTCGTTGGCTACCGAGTGCAGCACGACAACAGCCGCGGGCCTATGAAAGGCGGCATCCGCTATCACCACCAGGTCGACATCGACGAGGTCAACGCTCTCGCCCAGCTCATGACGTGGAAAACGGCTGTCGTCGATCTGCCCTACGGCGGTGCGAAGGGCGGCATCAGCGTCGATCCGAAATCACTTTCCACCGCAGAACTGCAACGCCTCACCCGCGTGTTCACCCAGAAGCTGGCCGACGTGATCGGCACTTACTCCGACATCCCCGCACCGGATATGGGCACCAACGCCCAGACGATGGCGTGGATCGTGGACGAGTACAGCAAATTCAAGGGGTATGCCCCCGGTGTGGTGACCGGCAAACCGGTCGAACTCGGCGGCTCGCTCGGCCGCGACGCCGCCACCGGCCGCGGATTGCTCTACGCCGCTGAGAGCCTGTTTGCCGACATGGGCAAGGAGATCAAGGACTTTACCTACGCCGTGCAGGGATTCGGCAACGTCGGCTCGTGGGCGGCCCGGCTCATCCACTCCGCCGGTGGGAAGGTGGTGAGCGTGTCGGACGTGACCGGTGCGGTTCGCAACCCGGCCGGGTTGGACGTGCCCAAGCTGTTCGAGTACGCGAAAGAGGCCAAAGGCGTGAAGGGTTTCCCCGGTGGCGAGGCGTTTCCAGCAGAGGAGATTCTGACGGAGGCGGTGGATGTGTTGGTACCAGCGGCACTGGGTGCAGAACGTGCAGATGTATAGATGGACCGAGGAGAAGGTGAACTAGGAGCTGCGGCGGACGATGCGAAAGGCATATGCCGACCTGAAGGCGGCCAAGGCGAAGTATGGGTGCGACTGGCGGACCGCCGCGTTCACGATGGCCGTCGAACGGGTGGGGCAGGCGGCGTTGCTGCGCGGCCTGTGACCCGCCTGGAACCGCGACCGCCAGCGAGCCGGTGCCGGCCACGTCGTCACTATGGTCGGCACCCCCTCACTCGGAATCGCGGTTCTACCGGTGTGTTCACCCAGGTGATTAGCCGCCCCGCCTTTCCGCCTGTCGGTCAATTGCCCGCACACACTCTACCCACGTTCCCGAGGTGGCGGTATGCCCCCCCGCATCTTGATGTGCCCACCCGACCACTACGGCATCGAGTACGAGATCAACCCGTGGATGAACCGCTCCCTCGGGGCCGTCCGCGAACTCGCCTTCACCCAGTGGACGCGGTTGCGTGACACCCTGGTGTCACTCGGTGTGACGGTCGAGCAACTCGCCCCCGTCGCCGGTCTACCCGACCTCGTGTTTACCGCCAACGCAGGTCTGATGTTCCACAACCAATTCCTGAGCAGCCGTTTCAAGCACGAGGTCCGCGCCAAAGAGTCGCCCGTGTTCGACGCCTGGTTCGCCGCACATGGGTACGACGTGCAGCACCTGCCCGAGCACACCTACCACGAGGGGGCCGGCGACGCCCTGTTCTGCGGCGACGTGCTGTTCGCCGGCTACCGCACGCGGTCCGATGCCAACGCTCACCACTGGGTGGCCGACAAGCTCGGCGTGCGGTGCCTGCCGCTCGAACTGGTCAACCCGCGGTTCTACCACCTCGACACCTGCTTCTGCCCGCTCGCCCCCGGCGTGGCGCTGTACTTCCCGGACGCCTTCGACACCTACGGCAAGCGTGTACTCAAGACGCACGTCCCGCACCTGATCGCAGTGGACGAAGAGGAGGCCCACCGCTTCGGGTGCAACGCCGTGGTGGTCGGAAAGACAGTGGTGCACAACAGCCGCTGCCCGAAGATGGGCGAATCGCTGCGGGCGGCCGGTTTCACGTCGATCGAGGTGGAACTGGACGAGTTCCTGAAAGCCGGCGGGAGTGCGAAGTGCCTGACCCTGCGGCTCGACGGCGAGGAGGCGGCCGGATGGAAGCACATCGGCCGCACGTCGTAGGCATAATTGCCCAGGCACCCGAACAGACGCCATAACCCGCCTGCGGACGGTCGCCGGCGTGTTCGTCGTCTCTCGGTGTCCAAGCCCGTTCCGAACAAGTCGTGAGGGGGAGCCAAGATGCAGTGACCGCGTGACGTGCAAAAGAAGGCATCCCGCGATTCGCTCGGGTGGAAATCGTCCGCGGACCCGGGATCTGGATGCGTGTGTGGTCGAAGTGCCTCACACACCGCAACTTCATGCTCGCAGGTTGCCCTTGCGGTATCTGCTACGATAGATCGGCCGACCTTCCTTACGGAACTTTCGCTCGAAATTGGTCAAGTAGTCCATGTCGTGCTGCGGGTCGTTCTCAGCTGGCGGTGGGAGCAACTCGAACGCGGGGATGCCCCGAAGCGTCTCGCTCACCCAGGCGAAATAGTCGGCCACGTCGGTCACGAAGTGCAGCACCCCGTCGGATTGAAGCACCTTGAGAACGCTCCGAGCGAAGTCCTCGGTAAACAAGAGTCGCTTTTTGTGTCGGTTCTTCCACCAGGGGTCTGGGAAGAAGACGTGAACCGTCCGCACCGAGTCTGCCGGGATGTGGTCGCGGAGCACAGCCTTGGCGTCGGCGCAGCAAGTCTTCACGTTTGCCAAGTTGCGTACCGCGGCGCGGGTGGTGGCGTAGAGTTGGTACTTGCGGATCCACTCAATGCCAAAGTAGTTCACGCCCGGGTTCGCCTGCCCCGACGACACGAGGAACAGCCCTTTCCCGAAGCCCACTTCCACCTCGACTGGGTGGTCGTTTCCGAACAGGGTGGGGAAGTGGAGCTGGGGGGAACCGGGAGCGTGAGCGATCGGGGCGGATTCCTCCTCCGGTCGTTCATGCTCCCGGCTCACCGGATCGCGTGGCCGATGCGGGGACGCCTCCGGGATCTCCACCATGAAAGGGGCGAGTTGGTCTTTGGTCAGTCGGCGATCCTTCCGCACAGCATCAGCCCCCTGTCTTCAGTGGCACACCGGTTACCACCGTCTCGAACGCCAGTTCGGCACCGACGTAACCGCGAACATGGAACCGCATCAGCCGGCGATCGACCTTCAACCCATGGCCGACGAGCACCAGACGGTCACCGGGCCGCACCATTCGCTTGAACTTGGCGTTCTCGATGCCACCCAGGCCCATCAGCCGCCCGCCGGTGACGCCTTGGTTGGTGCCATAGTACCCGCTCAGTTGGGCCGCCGCTTCGCACATCAGTACGCCGGGCAGCAGGGGAAACCCCGGCATGTGCCCACGGACCCAGAATTCTTCCTCCCGCACGTCCTTGAACCCAACGATAAAGTGTCGGCTCGGGTCGAGGTGGGTAATGGCGGTGAGCATCACCATCTCGTGCCGGTGTGGGTTGGCGGCGTAAATGGCTTCAAGATCGGCTACACGCTGCGTCAGGTCGAGCGAGAGCGGATCGACTTCCGGTATCGTCACGTCATCTTTCGGCATGGCACACCCGAAATCACGAGTACCTTGAGGACCAACCGTCAGGGCGGGACAAGGACCTTCCTTAACCCACCACCTGAGCGATCTGAGGCAATTCTGTCAGCAAGACATCGGGCCGCAGGTGCGGATCGCGGACCTGTTCACCGGTGGCTTTCAGGCTATTTTTGTCACCGGCGAAGAGAGCTGTACGGAACCCGACTTTCTTCGCCGGAGCGATGTCTCGCAGCACGTCCGACCCCACATGCAGCACCTCGTCTGGTGTAATTCCCTTGGCCCGGCACATGGCCACTGCTGCCCGGAACAGTTCTTCCGACGGCTTCTTCACCTTGTGGTCGGCTGACAGCACCCTGAGGTCGTTCGCTAGGTGCATGGCCGGACTGAAAGTGGGATCTTGCTCCCGAAGGCACTTCCGCAGTTGGGCGGGGGTAAAGCATTGCCCATCGGCGAGCAAACCCTGTTTCACTCCGGCGTCCGACACCATTCGCAGTGCGTCGGCGGCACCAGGGTAGCATCCCGCTCCCTGAATACTCGCGTGGTAGAAGTAAGCAATCTTCTTGACGAACTCGGTCGGCGGGCCATACAGACTGCTATCGTAACTGTACTCCTTCGTCAGGAGTTTCTTGAAGATGTCGTCCCAGATCAATTCGCTGGTGATCTCGCCCCCGCCGGTCAGCCGCACGAAGTCGAACGCCTTGCGATACAGTTCCTTCATGTATGCCGACGGCGCACCTGGTTTGCGGCTCATGGAGTTCCACATTTTGAACTCCTGAATCGTCTTGTCGAGCGCCGCGTCGGTCACAAAGTCGATGTCTGACTCGAACGCCAGTTCTCCACCGGGCACGGCCACAAGTGTGCCGTAGACCGTCCACAACACCGCCTTGACTGGCAACCGTTCAACCGACGGCTTGGCCTTCACCGGCACCGCAGCGGGCGGGGCTGGCCACGGCAGCGGTTTTCCCGGCAGATGCTCGCACACATACTGTTCGAGGCTGAGCGGCATGGGTGGACGCCGGCGAACGAAGAGGGGAATCAATTGCAAGACTACTGGCACGCGGACGGCTGTTCAAGACAGGGCCCTTTGGCAAGCCCAAGTCCTTGAGCCAGGGGATCACGACGATCCAGATTCCCCCAGCCTGCCCCATACCACGGGAATACCAGACTGTCGCGCACAAACCATTGCCACGCAACATGTACCGGCAGATCCACTACGGGGAATGGCCTGCCGCCACATCCGGAGACCCTTCATGGCAGCGAAGCAACAGATCATCGATGCACTGATCGAGGCCTACAACAAGGAACTCGAAACGATCCTCAACTACCTCTCCTGCAGCATCGACATCGACGGTGTGCGGGCGGAGGCGATCAAGAACGCCCTCGCCGGCGACATTCAGGGGGAAATCGAGCACGCACGGCAGATCGGTGCGCGGGTGCGGCAACTCGGCGGTACCGTACTGGGGAGTATGGCGCTTGAGATGGAGCAAAGCTATCTGCAGCCACCGGCGGACACTACCGACGTTGTAACAGTCATCCGCGGGGTGTTGGCAGCTGAGGAAGAGGCGATCCGAACCTACAACGAGATCATCAAGCTGTGTGAAGGAAACGACTACGTCACCCAAGACTTGGCAATCCGTATTCTGGGCGACGAAGAAGGGCACCGGCAGCAGTTCGACGGCTATCTTAAGGAGTACACCAAGAAGTGACCGGCTCAACGATTCCGCCGGGTGGCTTCCCACCCGGCGGACGAGTGCGACTCACTTACTTCTTGTTCGGCATCAGCACCGCGTCGATGACGTGAATCACGCCGTTCTTGCACTTAATATCAGTCGTCACGACGGTGGCGTCGCCGATCTTGACCTTGCCGTCTTTGACGGTGATCTTGAACTTGCTACCGTCGGCGGTTTCCACTTCCTTGCCGTCCAGTTTCAGCACATCGGCGGCCATCACGCCTTTGCCCTTGACCGCGTGAGCGGTCAGGACGCCGGCCAGAGCCTTCTTGTCCTTCAGAAGAGCCTCGATCTTGTCCTTGCCGACGGCCTCGAACGCCTTGTTGGTCGGGGCGAACACCGTCCACTCCCCGCCGCTCAGCGCTTCCACCAGGTCGGCGGCCTTGACCGCGGCGACCAGGGTGCTGAAGTTTTCGTTAGCAATGGCGGTCTCGACGATCGTCTTGTCAGCCTTCTTGTCTTCGGCGAAAGCGAGCGGAGCAACCAGCAGGGCGGCGGCGGCGAGCGCGAGCAACTTCTTCATCGTGGGTCCTTGCAGCGGGGGGCAAACGATGGGCGGCGGGCGGCACATTGCAGCCCTTCCGGTCGGTCGTGGCTCGGAGGCCATCACTCGACGCAGGATTACTAGCGGCCGAAATCGGACGATTCCAAACGTCCACGGATTTCTCGGATTTTCACAACTTCGTGGCCGACCACGTCGGAGGGCGACGGGCCATACACTGACCGACCGCCCCGAGGTATCTCACCTATGCCCCTGCCGCTCATCGACACCCACGCGCACCTCGACGACGATCGCTTCAGCACTGATCTACCGGCCGTGCTCGACCGCGCCACGGCCGCAGGGGTCACTCACACTTTGACCATCGGCATCGACCTGCCGACCAGCCGGGCTGCGGTGGCGCTCGCGGGCCGCTTCCCCCAACTCCGGGCGGTGGTTGGTATCCAGCCGAACCATGTCAGCGAGGCCGGGCCGACCGACTGGGACGAAATCATGTTGTTGGCCGAGACCGCCCCAAGCGTGGTCGCTGTCGGCGAGTCCGGGCTGGATCGTTACTGGGATCGAGCACCGTTCGATCTGCAGGAGGACTACTTCGCCCGTCACCTGCAACTCGCCCGTCGGCTGGCCAAGCCAATCGTCATCCACTGCCGCGAAGCCGAGGCCGATGTGGTGCGGATGCTGCGGAGTTTCGGTGGTCCGATCGCCGGAGTAATGCACTCGTTCAGCGGCGACGCGGCAACGGCAACAGCGTGCCTGGAACTCGGCCTGCATGTGTCTTTCGCCGGAATGGTCACTTACAAGAACGCCGACGCCCTGCGAGAGGTAGTCAAGGTTGTTCCGCTCGATCGCCTACTTGTCGAGACGGACAGCCCCTACTTGGCCCCGGTACCGGTGCGGGGGAAGCGGAACGAGCCGGCGTTCGTCCGGCATACGGCCGAGTGCGTGGCGAAGGCGAAGGGAGTGAGTACGGACGAACTGTGCGATGCGACGACACGGAATGCGAAGGCGCTGTTTGGGATCCTGGGTAATGCGGAAGGGTGAGCGGCCAGAGATGTACTCCACTGTTTGTTCACCTTTCCGGTTCGAGAAGATTACTCGTCGTCCGGGTGCGGCTCCCACTTGCCGCCCTTTTTGCCCCAGGCTTTCCCCTTCCCCTCCGCAGCACCAGCTTTGCGAAGTGCCGCTTCATCCTCTTTCTCATCGGCGGCGTTCACCGACAGTGGTTCGGGATTGCCGCCACACCCCATCGCCAGCAGGCAAGTCAGTACTGGGAGCCATCGCATCAGGGCACCGGAGGGTTAGAAGTCGCCGGAGATTGTCTGTCCATCGGCCCGCGTGCAAAACCGGCGAAAGATGTTGCGATCGGGGTTAAACCGCACACCACGAACGCTGCCATCGCACAGCACGAACAGGCACCCACCCGGGTGCGACGAGCCGAACTGGTTCAGCCCGCTATTGGGGTCGGGGAAGAGGCCGGGGTTGGTAATGCGGATATCTGGGTTGGGTCCCCAGTTCAGGTTGTTGAGTGCTGAAGTAGTGTCGGCATCAGTGACAGCTGCACGGGCGATCTCGCTATCCCAGCCAGGGCTGAACGCCGACTCGTTGTCGTCGTAGCTCAGCCCAAAGCGATCCCGTTTCATCCGCTTCTCGCCAAACAGTGCTGTGTTGCTGGTACCATCGACGATGTCCGTCAATCGCACTGGGCCGGCCGCCCCGGTGCGGAAAATGACGCCCGTTGTCGTCGCGTCGCCCAAGCCACTGCCAGAGTTGGCCGCGTAGTCGATCTTGTTGTTGTTGCTGTAGAGTTGTGCAGAACGACGAGTCGGGCAGTGAAAAATCTTGATGACCGACCGGTGCACAATGGCATCGTTAGCGTTGCGGTAGACGTTCTCTTGCTCGATGTACGGAAGCAAGAAGTAGGCCCAACTCCACTCTTGCCGTCGGAGGTTCAGGTCCGAAGTCGGCACGGTGTAGGGGGTGTTGGCCGGCGCCCCGTTGGGGTTGTTCGGATCGTAGGCGGCGCACAACGCCCCAACATTCGGGTGAATCGGAGTCTCGCAGCCGTTCTTACCGGCGGTGGGAAAGTGGCCGTGGGTGATGTGGTAGTTGTGGGCGGCCAAGCCGAGTTGCTTGAGGTGGTTGCTACACTGCATCCGGGCCGCCGCCTCCCGTACTTTCTGCACCGCGGGCAACAACAGGCCAATCAGAATCGCAATAATCGCGATGACAACCAACAACTCAACCAGAGTGAAGGCGCGGCGTCGCGACATAACCACCTCACGAGTAGAACTGGAACGGTGGCATTAGGAGAGTGGTGAGACGATGCTAATCAACGGCCAGCGGAGGACGCAAGAGAAAAAATGAGGACTTTCTGAGAGCCCGCCGGGCACGTTAGTCGCCGAAGTGAGCCTCGACTGTCACGGCCATGCGCAATCGGCGCAGGTACTCCGCCCGTGGGATATCGTGGGCACCAAACTGAGCCGTGTGGTCGTTGACAATCTGGGTATCGAACAGCACAAATCCACGGTCGCGAAGTCGGGTCAGCAATGCCACCAGCGCTACTTTAGAAGCGTCTCGCACGCGGTGGAACATACTCTCGCCGGCGAACAACCCACCGACGCTCACTCCGTAGACTCCACCGGCCAATTCGTCACCGTGCCACACCTCCAGACTGTGAGCATGCCCCAACGTGTGGAGTTGGGTGTACCCTTCCACCATCTCGTCGGTCACCCAGGTGCCTTCGAGGCGGTTTTCGGCGCATGCCCGCATGACCTCAGCAAAGCGAGTGTTCACCGTGACACGGAAACGGTTCTGACGAATGGTGGCGGCTAGCCGACGGGGGACGTGGAAGCGATCGAGGGGGATGATCCCTCGCGGGTCGGGGGACCACCAGATGACAGGATCATCTGGATTGAACCAGGGGAAGACACCTGCACGGTAGGCGTGGAGGAGGGTGTTTGGAGTGAGTTCGCCACCAACGCCGACAATGCCCTCCGGGGTGGCGAACTCCGGTGGCATCCAGGGGCGTTCGGCGGTGAAGTCGGCGAACGGATTGAGTGGATCGTTCACACCGTCCATCATGGCGGGTTACTTCATGTCGTCCAAGAGCTTTTTCGCCTCACCCGCTGCAATCGTCTTCGGGTAAAACTTGACAACGTACTTGAGCACCTTCTTCGCGTCGTCCGCCTTCTCGTCAGCGATCAGTTTCTTGGCCGCTTCCAGTTTCACGCCCGCCGCGATTTCATCTTCGTCGCCCGTGGCGGGTTTCGGGTTGGGCTTCGTTTCCGGCTTGACCTCCGGCTTCGGGTCTGGCTTCTTCGGCTCGGCAGGCTTGGCGACGTCCTTCGGCTCTGTGCCCGGTTCGTACCCGCGGGCCTTACCCTTGACGATCCGCAGGTAGCCGTCGTGGGCGTTCCCCTCCTTCGAAAGGATGATGTAGCCGAGTTCGAGCGAGCCGAGCAGTTTGTCGAGAGCCTCTTCCGCCGGCAGGTCTTTCACCTCCAGGCTCGTCCGGGTGTTGCCCGACACACCGGTGTCGTACTCGGTGGCGATGATGCCCAGTTTCTGGTCCTGCAGTTGTGTGGAGATGTCGAGCAGGATTTCCTTGAGTGGAAGGTTCTTCGCCTCCACCGTCACCTTACCCTTGAGTTTCTTGGTGCGGGTGAACTCGGCGGCCCGTGTGTCCTTGGGCGGGTCGGCCATCAAGGGCACTCCGGACAGAGTCGCCGCCAGCACCGCCACCGCCCACCGTTGCCGGATCATGTCTGCCCCTCTGTCGAATGAGTCCACCACACGGGGGATCTTACCTCGTTAGTCGGGGGTGTGCCGGAATTGGTTCCGACAGTCGGCGTGGCAAAGCTCTCAACATTGCTAACATTTTGTTCCATCCACACCTGCCAAACCGAAACGCCTTGTGAACGGGGCACCAAGGCAAAAAATCCCCCTCGTTCACCCCCTTCGGACATGGTCCGGAGCGAGCGAAAGTCATAAAAAAATCGGGTGCAAGTGTACCCCCGAATCGATCCGCAACCCGTTGCGAATTCGGGAGTTTGGTGAATCCGACCGGTCCCTGCGACGACCCGATGGAGGATGGCGTGGCGAAGAAAGCACCCCCACCGGCCGACCCCACCACCCCACCCCCTGCCCCCCTCGAACCCCAACCCCTCGACATTGTCGATGAGCTGCGGGAGAGTTACCTCACCTACGCTCAGTCGGTCATCATTAGCCGGGCGCTCCCAGACGTGCGAGACGGACTGAAGCCGAGTCAACGCCGCGTGCTCGTCGCCATGAACGACCTCGGCCTCGGGCCGGCGAGCAGCACCAGCAAGTGCGCCGGGATCGTCGGCGAGACGATGAAGCGTTATCACCCGCACGGCGACGCCAGCATTTACGACACGCTCGTCCGGCTCGCGCAAGACTGGGTCATGCAGAGCCGGTTGGTCCACGGCCAGGGCAACTTCGGCAGTATCGCCGGCCTACCCGCTGCCCACATGCGGTACACCGAGGCCCGCCTCACGCCCGTCGCCGCCGAGATGCTCGCCGACCTCGAATCCGAAACGGTCGACTTCATCGACAACTACGACGGGAAGTACCGCGAGCCGCTCGTCCTCCCGAGCAAAGTTCCCAACTTGCTGGTCAACGGCGCTACTGGCATCGCGGTGGGAATGGCGACGAAGATCCCGCCGCACAACCTCGGTGAGGTGTGCAATGGCCTCATCCGCCTGCTCGACGACCCCGGCGTGAGCATGGAGGAAATCCTCCAGATCATCCCCGGTCCGGACTACCCGACCGGGAATATCGTCATGGGCCGGCACGGGCTGATCCGCGGTTACCTCGGCGAGCCGGGCCGCATCACCCTGCGGGCGCGGGCCGAGATCATCGAAGAGGGCAAGGGGAAGTCGCCCAGCATCCTCATCCGAGAAGTGCCATTCGAGGTGGCTCGCAACGCGCTCGCGGAGAACATCGGCACGCTCATTCGAGAAGGCCGCATCGAGGGCGTGAACGGCGTTCGCGACGAGAGCAGCGCCCGCACCGGCGAGCCTGTCCGCCTGATCATCGAGCTGAAGCGAGGGGCCGACCCGCACCTTGTTCTGAACAACCTGTACGCCCAGACCGACCTGCAGAAAACCGTGCCGATCGCCATGCTCGCCCTGGTCGACGGCCGCCCGCAGTACCTCACCCTCAAGGAGATGATGCGGAAGTACCTGGACCACCGCGTTCAGGTCATCCGCCGGCGGACGCAGTTCCTTCTGCGAGAAGCAAAACGCCGCGGACACATCCTCGAAGGGCAACTCATCGCCATCTCGTCGCTCGACGAGGTCATTCTCATCATCCGCAACGCCCCAAGCCGCACCGAGGCCAAACGGCAGTTGCAAGACATGACCGTGGCCGCCGCTCTCATGCGAACCGCCATCGGCGAGGCGGCCCTCACTGCACTCCAGGCGGAGCTTGGCTTCAAGGACGAATACCGCCTGACCGAAGCCCAGGCCGACGCGATCCTGCGGCTGCAACTCGGTCAACTCGCCAACCTCGAACGCGATGAAATCCTGAAGGAGTACAACACCCTCCGCGCCAGCATCCGCGAGTACGAGGAACTGCTGGGCGACGACGGCAAGGTGAACGCCGTCATCCGGGCCGACCTCGAACTCATCCGCGACCGCTTCGCCACCCCCCGCAAAACGGAAATCTCCGACGACGGCGGCGACGTGGACATGGAAGACTTGATCGCCGATGAGCAGATGGTGGTGATGCTGTCCCACGAGGGCTTCATCAAGCGGATGGCGATAGACACCTACAAGTCGCAGGGCCGCGGCGGGAAAGGTGTGCAGGGCGGTCTGCGCGACAACGACTTCATCGAGCACTTCTTCACCGCCAGCACCAAGAGCTACCTGCTCTGCTTCACCGACCGCGGGCAGTGCTACTGGTTGAAGGTGTATCGCATCCCCGAGGCGAGCCGCACCAGCCCTGGCCGCAGCATCGCTAACGTGCTGCAACTGAAAGACGGCGAGAAGATCGCCAGCGTCATCCCGGTACGTGAGTTCGAGGATGGAGCCTTCCTGATGATGGCGACCCGCCGCGGGGTGGTGAAGAAGACGGCCCTGACCGAGTACAGCCGTCCGCGGCAGGGGGGCATCATCGGCATCGGCCTGGACGACGGCGACAAGCTCATCGACGTTTGCCTCACCCGCCCCGGCGACGAGGTTGTGCTGAGCACCCGCCAGGGCATGGCCATCCGCTTCGACCAGTCTGACGCACGAGCGATGGGCCGCGGGGCGACCGGCGTGCGGGGCATCAAGGTGAACGAGGCAAAAGACGACGCGGTAGTGGGCATGGTGGTGGCCGATCCGGACGGCTACCTGCTGACGCTCTGCGAGAACGGGTTCGGCAAACGGACACCGTTCGGGGCGAACACCGCCGGCGAACCGGCCGACGGCGAGGAAGGCGACGAACCGACCGCGGTCGCCGAAGAGGCAAACCCCGACCGCGAGGGCGGGGGCGACGAGGAAGGCGCCGACGATCGCTCCGCCATGCGATACCGCAAGCAGCGCCGCGGCGGGAAGGGTGTCAAGGATGTGAAAGTGACAGCCAAGAACGGACCGGTGGTCGGCGTCGCGGCGGTGCGAGACGGCGACGAGATCATGGTCATCACCCAACAGGGGATGGTGGTGCGGACGCCGGTCGATGCCATCCGCACCGTCGGACGGAACACCCAGGGAGTGAAGGTGATGACGCCAAACGACGGCGACAAGATCGCGACGATGGCCAAACTGGCGGCCGAAGCGAAAGAAGAAGGCGAACAGCCCGCGTAAGTGTTCTGGATTTGCACACACCACCAACCCCTTCATGCGGGCCGCTCGCCAGGACTCTTCACATGCGCGTGCTCATCACCGGCGGGTACGGGTTCATCGGGGCGTGGATCATCCGCACCCTCCTCGCTCGTGGCGATTCGGTGTTCGTCTTCGACCTGAAAGAAGACCCCCGGCGGTTGCGGCTCATCCTCGCCGAAGCGGAAGTCGGCAAGGTGCGGTTCCTACCCGGCGACGTGACCGACCTGCCCGCCCTCACAGCCGCCCTGAAATCGCACGACATCACGCACGTCATCCACCTGGCCGGGTTACAGGTACCGACCTGCCGCGTCGATCCGCTGCTCGGAGCGAAGGTGAACGTACTCGGCACCCTGGCCGTGTTCGAGGCGATCCGGGCGACCGCAGGGCAGGTCAAGCGACTGGTGTACGCCAGCAGTGCAGCTGTGTTTGGTGCCCCGGACCTCTACCCGGCCGGCCCGCAAACGGACGACGCCCCGCTCATCCCGAGCACGCACTACGGCGTCTTCAAGTGCTGTAACGAGGGCAACGCCCGCATCTACCTGCAGGACCACGGCATCGTCAGCGTGGGGCTACGGCCGTGGACGGTGTATGGCGTCGGCCGGGATCTGGGCATGACGAGCGAACC
>JALOQR010000115.1 GCA_025459365.1 Fimbriiglobus sp. | reverse complement strand
AGCTTCGACGACGAGATCCGCATTGGAAACACCTTCTGCCAAAACCGTGAAGGTTTTGATTCGACCCAGGGCGTCGACCTTTTGCTGTTCGCTCAGAAGGCTTTCGCATTCAGATGCCTTGGGCACAGGAAGAGTTCACCGTCAGCCCAGATTGGGCCAAACTGCCAGGCGGGGGAGATTACGTCGGCCCTGCCACACAAAAGTTAGGGGCCGGTTGCACGCAGGTCATCCCCGGCAGCTCGTGGGGGACGTTCACCATCGCCTGCACCATTCCCATCGCCATTTTCGTCGGGTTGTTGATGAAGTTCTGGAAGCGGGTGGGCGTGCTGGCCGGGTCGCTCATTGGCGGGGGGCTGACGCTGTTCGCAGTGGTCGCCGGCGGGTGGGTGCCCGGCTCGCCGCTCGAACCGTTCTTCTCGCTCAGCAAAGAAAACACCGCCATCGCCCTGGCGATTTACGGTTTCGTGGCGGCGGTGCTGCCGGTGTGGTTGCTGCTCGGCCCGCGAGACTACCTCAGTAGCTTCCTGAAGATCGGCACGGTCGTGCTGCTCATCGGTAGCGTGTGCGTCGCCAACCCTCCGCTGCAAGCGCCGATGCTGAACGAGGTGTTCGTGAACGGCGGGCCGACGTTCCAGGGGAACATCTTCCCGTTCGTGTTCATCTGCGTGATGTGCGGAGCAGTGAGCGGGTTTCACTCGCTGGTGAGCAGCGGCACTACGCCGAAGATGATCGAGAAGGAGAGCCACGTGCGGCCGATCGGCTACGGGGCGATGCTCATCGAAGGGGTGGTCGGCGTCACGGCCCTGATCGCCTCTGCGGCCTTGCCGAACGAACTGTACTACGACATCAACGTGCCCATCGACAAAGTGCAGACGTTCCAGACCAAGCAGCAAGAGGTGAATCAGAAGTACCCGCGGTTGAACACCGGCGGCGACGTCGGCCACCTGAACCTCGGCACGGTGGAACAGCAGGTCGGCGGGGAAAGCCTTCGGGGCCGCACCGGCGGGGCGGTGACGCTGGCCGTCGGCATGTCGGTGGTGTTCGACGAGACGTTCCGCTGGTTGGGCGTCACCGGCGACTGGCTGCTGAAGTATTGGTACCACTTCGCCATCATGTTCGAAGCGCTCTTCATCCTCACCACGATCGACGCCGGCACCCGCATCGGCCGGTTCTTGCTGCAAGAAACAGTGGGCAAGGTGTACGCCCCGTTTGCCCGCCCCGACTGGCTACCGGGGGCGTTGATCGCCAGCGGGGTGATTACCGCCGGCTGGGGCTGCCTCATCTACACCGGCAGCGTGGACACCATCTGGCCGATGTTCGGCGTGGCGAACCAGAGCCTCGCCATCCTCGCCCTCGCCATCGTGACGACGTGGCTGGTGAACACCGGCCGCGGGAAGTGGAGCTTCGTGACGATCGTGCCGATGCTGTGGGTGTGCAGCACCACCCTCACCGCCGCCTCGCAGTTGGCGACGCAGCGGTTTCCGGAGATGATCTCGGCCGGGCAGAAGTTGGGCGGCGCGGCGGGCGGCAAAATGGTTGTCACCGGGGTGTTGAGTCTGGCGATGACGGTGTTCGTGGTAAGCTGTGTGGCCGCGGTGGTGCTGTGGGCCGCCGTCCGCTGGGTGGGGGTGGCCACGGGCAAGGTGCCGACCCGCACCCCGTAGGGTGGGTCGAGCGGGCGAAGCCCGTGATGACCCACGGAGGTTTCGTCATGCGACCGCTGTTCGCCCTGCTCCTGTTCACCCTGCCGGCCGCCGCCGCCCCGGTGCCGAAGGCGCTGAAGAAGCCGCTGCCCCAAAACCCCGACGGGGCGTGGGTGCTGATCGAGTTCAGCTCAGACGGTGCCCCGCTGTCGCCGCCGGTGCGAATGGCCCGCGACTGGTTCATCTCAGGGGAACACCTCGACTTCGGGGGGAAGAGCCAACTGGGGGCGGTGAAGCGTCAGCCCAACTTCACCATCTACGACCCCGCTCGCCCGCACCTGCGGCGATGGGGCACGAACCTCGTCGCGTATGAACTCGACTCCGACGGCGACACCCTGCGAATGTGCTACGCCCACGACGGCCGCACGGAGTTGACCGAGTGCAAGCGGGAGCAGGGCATCCACTACTACGTGTTCAAACGGGTGCCGACAGACAAGTAACCCGGAGGTGCCTCGTGCGTGCCCTGGTTGCCCTACTTCTTTTCACCCTGCCGCTCTCGGCCGCCCCGGTGCCGAAGGCGCTGAAGAAGCCGCTGCCATCGCCGGACGGTGTGTGGCGGCTGGTCGAGTTCAACACCGACGGACAGAACGAACCGGTGAGGGATGCCGAGCTTGACTGGGTGATCGCCGGGGAACACATCTTCCCCCGCCAAGCAGTCGAGCCAGCCCACGGCGACAAAGGCCCGCCCAACTTCACCACTCCCGACGAGAGCCGCCCACACCGGCGATTGTGGGGCGATCAACCCGCCGTACTCGTGGTGAGCGACACCACCCTACAGTTGTGCGTGGCGACCGACGGGCGGCAGGAAGTGAGTGAGTGTCGGCCGGGGAAGGGGGTGTGGTACTACACCTTCGAGCGGAGCAGGTAGGGGGGCGGCCCCTACCCGCCGATCGCGGTGAACCGTGGCACCTGCTTCCCGTCGTGTAGAACCGTCTCGGTGAACATGGCCAGCGGCCGCACCCACAGCCCGCCGTCGCCGTACAGGGGGCGGTACACCACGAGCGGCTCGTGTGTCTCGCTGTGGGTGGCCACGCCGAGTACCTCGTACTCGTTCCCCTTGAAGTGTCGGTAACGGCCGGGCCGGATGGGCTGAGTCATGGCGGTCACTTCTTGAGGGTCACTTCGACCACTTCGGTGGTGCTCGTCACGGCTCCCGCCTTGGTGACCGACTTCACCATCATGCCGGGCATGGCGTCGCTGGTGGTCGTCTCGCTGTCGGCGCCCGTGCCGGAGTATTTCACCCACTTGCAGTCGAACTCGGTGCCGCCGACTTTCATCTTCTTGGTGCCGTCCTCCGTCTTCCCTTCCGGCTTGGCTCCTTTCGGATCGGCGGCGCCGCCCTTCGGGGCGTCGTACTGCCGGGGGATATCCTGCTTCACCGCCGGCCCCTTGAATTCCATGCCGTTCACCTTGGTGGCCGTGATCACCTCCACCACCACCTTGTCGGCCGTCACCTCGGCCAGGGTGCTGGTCATGCTGACTTCCGACTTCATCCCGCCGACTTCGCTCGTGGTCTTGGTGACCACCACCGTGCCGGGCTTGTACTGGGCCCAGCTCTTGTACGCGGGGTTGTCCACCTTGTCGGCGGCGGGGGCGGCGGCAGCCACGACGAGGGCAGCCATGAGGGGGAGCAGGTGGGTCGGACGAATCACGTTCGTTTCCTTGAACGGGGAATGTGGACGCGAAGAAGTGTACGATTCGGGCCGGGCGGGGGGAAGTGGAACAACGAGCGGAGCGGTGTGAGCCGCCGGGGCGATATGCCACCCCGCTGGCTCACACCGCTCCGCTCAATCGGCGACGACGACATCTGGTCATGGCCCGATGGCGTCCGGGCCGCTCTCGCCGGTGCGAATGCGGATGGCGTCGTCCAGGTTCAGCACGAAGATCTTGCCGTCGCCGATGGCACCGGTGTCGCCAGTGCGGGCAGCGTGGACGATGGCCTCCACCGTCGCCTCGACGAACGGCTCGTTGACGGCGATTTCCAACTTCAGCTTGGGGATCAGCCGTGTCTGCACCGCTTGCCCGCGGTACACCTCGGTGTGCCCCCGCTGCCGCCCGCATCCGCGGACGTCGGACACGGTCATCAGGTACACATCTCGTTCGGCCAGCGCCTGCTGGACTTCGTCCAGCCGCTCCGGGCGGATGATGGCGACAATCAGTTTCATGAGCAGTGGCCAGTGTTCGGTGGGGTGGGTTGTAGGGCGGGTGAGCCGGGCGGTCAGTGCTCGACGTGCGACCGCACTTTTACGTCCAGTCCGTCCTCGAACAGGGCGGCCAGAGCCTTCTTGATCTCGGCCGGGTTGCCTCCGCGGAACTTGAACTTGCTCCCGCTCATGGTGGTGAGGTGTTTGTACACCGTCACGAACTCGGGGCGGGGCGGCTTGTCGGTCGGCTTGCACAGATCGGCCCACACCGTCTGCACTTCCTTCGGGTCGGCCCCGTCGAGTACCACCGTGAACCGCTCACTGTGCCCGTTGAACGCGGCGGGCGGTTTGGAAGCGGCCTTCGGCTCGGGTACGCTCACCTCTTCCTCGATCTGCCCAACATCCAGCCCGACCTCACCATGCTGGCTCAGGTCAAGCCCGACCGCTTCGTCCTGTGGCTTGACGGTGAACCCGATGGTCTTGTCGATGAGCAGGACGAGCACAGCGGTGACAATGAAGGCGTAGATGGCCGATCCGCAGGCGGCGACGATCTGAATGGTGAGTTGGGCGGGCACGTCCACCGCGTCCTTCGCCTCCACCAACTTGCCGGGGAACTGGTCGGCCTTCATCTCCGACCCCATCACCCACAGGGGCAGGCTCACCAACGCCCCGGTGAGGATGGCCCCGATGAAACCGCCCACGCCGTGGATGCCGAAGGCGTCGAGCGAGTCGTCGTACCCGAGCAGGCTCTTGGCCGCCACCGACCAGTAACAGGCTACTCCGGCTACCAGCCCGATGATGAGCGCCCCGCCGGGGGCGACGAACCCGCTCGCCGGCGTGATGGCCACCAGACCGGCCACCAGCCCGGAGGCGAAACCGAGGGCGGTCGGCTTTCCGCGGTGCAGCCACTCCACGATCGTCCAGGCCATGCCAGCGGTCGCAGCGGCGACCTGAGTGACGGTGAACGCACTCACCGCCTGGG
Source organism: Fimbriiglobus sp. (assembly GCA_025459365.1). GTDB lineage: Bacteria > Planctomycetota > Planctomycetia > Gemmatales > Gemmataceae > JALHQU01. Next base: position 7,552 of record JALOQR010000115.1, on the reverse strand, counting down.
CGTTGCTGTACAGGGCCGACCCACCGTTGAACCCGAACCACCCGAACCATAGCAAGCCAGCACCGAGCAGCGTCAGGATCATGCTGTTCGGGTGGAACGTCTGCTTGCCGTACCCGGCTCGCTTTCGCAAGAACAGCACGGCCGCCAGCCCGCTTGCCCCGGCGGCGATGTGCACCACCGTTCCGCCGGCGAAGTCGATCGCCCCGTTCTGCCCGAGGATACCGGCCGCCGGGAACAGGGCGTCGTCCGGCTTTGCCTTGTCCCAGGCGAACGACCACACCCAGTGGGCCACCGGATCGTACACAATGGTGGTCCAGAGCAGGGCGAAGATGCAGTAGCTGAGGAACTTCACCCGCTCGGCGAACGCCCCCGAGATGAGCGCCACCGTGATGATGGCGAACATCCCCTGAAACATCGCGTGCAGATAGAGCGGCAGGTTGGTGTTCGGGAACGTCTTGAATTTGCTCTTCTTGGCTGCCTCGTCTTCCGCCGCTTTCTTCTGTTCATCGGTGGCTTTGTCTGGGGCGATGCCCTTGGCCTTCAGTTCGTCGTCTGGGGTGCTGCCGACCGCCGCGCCGCTACCCAGGAACAGCAACTCCGGGCTGAAGCCGATCAGCCCGCCCTTACTCTCCCCGAACGACAGCGAGTACCCGACGCACACCCATTGCACCCCTACCAACCCGAGGGCGATGAATGTGTGCATCATGGTGCCGAGCACGTTCTTCCGTCGGGCCATCCCACCGTAGAAGAGCGCCAGCCCCGGCATCATGAGCATGACTAGCGCGGTAGAGATGAGCAGCCAGGAGATGTCCGAGTACTTGTGGGCGTTGGTGTCAGCCGACTTGGCCGCCGCGAGGGCTTCCGTCTTCGCCGCTTCGACGTCCGCCTTCATGGCCGGCGTCTTCGCCGGGTCTGGTTGGTCGGTTTTGGGTGGATCGGCGAGGAGGAAGGAAGTGCAGAACAGCAGCGCGAGCAGGGACAGAAGCAATCGCATGATTGCGGTCCGGGCGGGAAAGGGAATGACGAGTACTATTCGGTACGGCACTGTGCAACCCCCATGCCGAGTGTGCCAGGCAAATGTGCCGTCAGAGGTATCCGCTAGTCGCGTGGGGACTTCGAAAAATGTGTGGTGGCGTGACTTGAATCTTGAAATGCAATGTTTCCAGGCAGATCGCTATTGTATCGGGCATCCTTGCGCGGAAAGCGGGCATGGGTCGGTGCTGATGGTCGAGTCTAGTCGGCCTCGAATCCTGGCAGGGAGGGCTGCACGCTGCGGCGGCGACGGAGCGCCGCTCGCGGTGGGTGTGGCACCAGGGGCACGCTCGCCGCTGGGTGCCATTGCGTTGCGGTGACAAGCGTGGCCGAACTGCCGGCCGCGTTCAGTGCCTCTTGCCCCGCTGCCATCGCCAACTCCGCCGTGTTGCAATCCCGGCTCAGGTGCAACTGCACCAGCGCCGTCAGATCCCCCATCCCGGTGAAGAGCCGCACTGCATCGGCGGCCTGACGGTTGGAGAGATGCCCGAAGTCGCCCAGTACCCGTTCGACCAGGAACCGCGGGCGACGGCTGGCCCGCTGCATCTGCACGCAGTGATTAAACTCCAGGCCGAGTACGTCCACGCCGGCGAAGAGTTCGTAAAGGCCGTCTGGCACCCGTCCGAGGTCGGAGGCGATGCCGACCGCCCACCCGTCGCCGTCGCAGGAGTAGTCGACCCGCACGGCGAATGTCGGGTCGGAGTCGTGCGGCACCTGCACGGCGTTCAGGCTCAGCCCGCCACCGAGAGAGATCGGTTCACCGGGCCGGTAGTCGCGGGTGAGGCCGGCGCGGGCGAGCGGGCCGTAGGCGGCGTGGGTGGCAAGAGTCGTGTGGTGGCGGGGGTGGGCGAAGAACGGGATGTTCAACCGGCGGAGGTGTTCGAGGGTGTAGCGATTCCAGTGGTCGGAGTGGGTGTGAGTGATGACGACTGCGTTCACCGACGGCCAGCCCAACCCGACCGCGCCCATACGAGCGGTGAGTTCCTGCGGGGGGAGGCCGCAATCGACGAGCAAGCCGAACCCGTCCGCCTCGATCAGGGTGGCGTTGCCAGCGCTGCCGCTGGCCAGAACCGTCATGCGGTGCGTCGTCATGGAACTGTGTCGAGGTCGGTCAATGGGGAGGGGAAGATACTGTACTCGCCGACCGACGCCAACGACCGGCGTGTTTACCTGATTGCCCCGAACGAAACGGGTCAGCATTTCCAACGGCGAGGGCGACGCGGATCCCCATGCGGTGATCGTACGTCGCCCTCCAAAAACACTTGCGTCGGGGTCGGTTACTTCATCTTCTTCGCCGACTCGCTGAGTTCACGGCAGGCCCCTTCGAGGTCGCGGTTGCCGGTGCGGCTGGCCGTCTCCAGCCCTCGCTCGGCGAACGCGAGCGCCTTCGCCCCCTGCTTGGCGCTCAGCATCGTCTCGACGGCCGTGACGTAGAACTTTGCTTCGTCTGGGTTGCGTTCGATCAGCCGATCGAATGCCACCGCAGCTCCTTCCGCGTTGCCGGTCTTGGCCATGAGCTGTGCCGCCCGCAGGCCAAACTCGTTCGCCCGCTTACCGCCGTTGTGAGCGGCGTCGTAGGCCAGCCCCGCCTCGGCTGCCGCCAGGGCCTCTTTGTGATTCCCCTCCGACCCGGCCGCGCTGATGATCGCCAGGTAGAGCGGGTAGCGGTCGGGCTTGGCTGGGTCGGCCGGTTTCTTCACCGCCGCCTTGGCGAACGATACGGCCAACTCGCGGGCGTCGAGCTTGAGCGCCGCCTTCATCATCTCTTCCAGAACGGCCGCCGATTGGTCGTCGAGGTTCACCGCTGCCAGGTCGGCCGCGCTCATGGTGCTGAAGTCTTTCTTGGCGGGAGCGGCGGTGGCCGCCTTGGCCGCGGCGAGCAGTTCTGCGGGGGCCTCCCCGCCAGCCTGCTTTTCGACGCCGAGCTTGTGTCGCAGGCGGTCGAAGTCGTACAGGTCGAACTGCACCACCTCGCCCCCCTTGGCCATCCGCGGGGCTGCGGCGGCCGTGCAGTCGGCGACGAATTTCAGGACGCCGAGCAAGCGCTTCCGCATCAGCTTGCTGCCCGCGGCGTCGATCGGGCTGGCCCCCCCGAGTGCCCGCAGTGGGCGGTGTGCCCAGGTGTTCTCGAAGTAGTTCGCGGCGTAATCTTGCATCTTCTGTTGGGCCTGGGTCACGTCGCCCACCTGCACTGGGTAAGCGAACGCGGCCTGCGTGATCTCGCCCATCTGGGCCGGACCAACCCCTTCGACCGGCTCGCCGACGGCCATGTTCACCCGGTCGCGGATCTCGACGGCCACCTTCTGCACGCTGTCCTTGTCGCCGTGCCAGATCCGCATCATCGCCCCAACGATGTGGACGTTGGCCGTCACTTTCGCCAACGTCGTGCCCGTCTCGACGATATTCGGCAGCGGTTCGACCAGCAGGCAGGAGAACATGTTTCCGGTTTCATCCGACTGCGGAGCCATCATCCGCCCTTCGCGGCCCCACGTCTGGAGGAGTTGAATGACCGCCTGCGACTCACGGATCTGGAAGTAGTAACGATGCTCGGCGTAGTCACCGTCCTTCTCCATCCCCTGCCCGCACTTGAGCACTTCCACGATGGCCGCCGTTTCCTCGGCGTTGGCGTCGTCGTACTCCAGCTCGACCGACTTGTTCAGCGCCTCGATGGCCGGCCCCTGGTCGCCGGTCCAGGCGAGAACCAACCCGAGGTTAAACCACGCGGCGGGGTCGTTCGGCACTTCTTGGGTGAGTTGCTCGAAGGCGGCGCGTGCTTCGGAAAAGCGACCGGAGTCGCTCGCCTTCACCGGTTTGGCGGTGGGGCGGAAGCGGTACGCCCTCCGCACGCACTCAGGCATCCGGGCCTCCGGGCCGAACAGCCCCTCATACTGGGCGCGGAGGTCGGGGTCGCCGGGCGAGAAGTGGACGGCTCGTTCCAATGCCACCCGGCAGGCAAGCGGGCGGTTGAGGATGAGTTCGTTGCGAGCGATCATCTCGTACACTTGCGAGAGTTGATCGTGGGCCTCGGGCGGGTAGGCTTCGGCCGCTTTGCGGTAGAGGAGCAATGCCCCGATGACTTCGCCTTCGCTCTGGCGGAACAGCCCTCGGAGCAGGTGCCCCATCGGGAAGTTGGCATCGATCTCGAAGGCTTTTTGGAGCTTCGCCTCCGCCTCTTCCATCTTCTCTTCGCGGAACAGGATGTGGGCGTAGTACCCCCACACCTGCGGGCGATCCGGGTGGGCCTTGGCCAGGCCGTCCATCACCCGCAGGGCGTTTTCCATCTGCCCTTGCTCGTACAGGCTCAGCCCCCGCTCGATCTGGTCCCAGTATCCGGCGCAGCACCACTTGAATTTTTTGCCGCTGCCGCAGGGGCAGTTGTCGTAAGTGTTCGGAGGCATGAATAGTCTCGTGTTCTACGGTCGTCGCGGTGGCTCGCCGAGCGCCGTAGCGCTCGCAGCGTCGTGGTGGGCCGGGGGTGAGGTTGTGCCCCTGGCCCGGCGGTTAGCGCCCGTAACGGTCAGGATAGCGGTTGCGGCCGGGGGCGAAAACGGTGGTCAGGGGTTTGACAGTGCCGCCGCCCGTCCTACGGTTGGGTGATTTTCCCGTGTCTCCCGACCCGCACAGCCGGCCCCACCCAACCTCCGGTGGCCGACCCCCGCGGCTTTTCGACCCCGAAGGATGACCCCGATGGTAGCCAACGACCTGGGCGCGTGCGAGTGGTTCGTGTGGGACCTCCGCCGCAGCGCACTCATCGACCGCGGCCAGCTCGACCAACTGGTCAGCGAGTTTCTGAAGCGGAACCCGCGGGCCGAAGCCCCCGCCCTGGCCGAATACCTTGTTCAGCAAGGCACCCTCACCCCATTCCAGGCCGAGCGAATTTTGGGCGGCAAAGGTGCTGGGCTGGTACTTGGGCCTTATGTCCTGCTCGACGCGATCGGCCAGGGGAGCATGGGGCAGGTGTTCAAGGCGAGTAGCAAGAACGACGACGGACTCTACGCCGTGAAGGTGCTCCCGCGGCGCAGCATGTGGAACGTGCGGCTGGCCCGCCGGCAAGTGCGGAGCTTCGGCCAGTTCAGCCACCCGGCGGTGGTGCCGTTCGTGGATGTGGGCACAGCCGGCGGGTTGCACTATCTCTCGTGGCCGCTCGCCGACGGGCAGACCCTCGAAGCCGCCGTGCAACAGCAAGGCCGCATGCCGGCCGCTCAGGTGGCGGAAGTCGGCGCTCAGGTGGCCCAGGGCATGTACTCCGCCCACCAAAACAGCATCTTCCACGGTCTGCTCAAGCCGTCGAACGTTATGCTCGGCAGCGATGGCCAGGCCCGCATCCTCGACTTCGGCATCGGATCTCTGCTCGTGGAAAACGATGGCGAAAGCCTCGTCGATACCATGAGCACGGCCAACACGCTCACCAGCGGGCTGGACTGCACCAGCCCCGAAAGCGTGATGGATCCGACCAACCGCACTCCGGCCGGCGACCAGTACAGCCTTGGATGTACCCTCTACTTCTGCCTGACCGGCCGGGTGCCGTTCCCCGAAGGAAGCGCCGTCGAAAAGATGATGGCCCACCAGACGAAAGAGCCGCCGGCGATCAAGGAGTTCGCCCCGGACTGCCCAGACGGGCTAGTGGCGGTGGTGTCTCGGCTGATGGCCAAGAAGCCAGAAGAGCGGTTCAGCGGGATGGACGAAGTGACCGAAGCCCTTGAGCCGTACCTGCCGGCGGGGGCGGGGGCGGCCGTCGAGACGCCGCCAGTCAGCGGATCGGCCCAGCGGTTGGCGGGCCTCCCGCGTGGTGGATCGGCTGTCCGCCCCGGCACTCTGCCCACCGGCGGTAGCCGCCCCGGCACGAGTCTGCCACCCACAACACCGACACCCACCCGCCCGCAACCGGCCCTCCCTGGCCGCAGCGTCGCCGGCCAGCCGAACCCGTTCGCTGCTCCAGCGGCGGCCCCCCGGCCAACCCCGGCGGCCGCGTCGTTCCCCCAGCCTGCCGCGCCGCCCCGCCCGGTGCCCGGACGTTCAACCGTTCAATCCCGGGCCTGGCCGACCGCTCCCGCCGCCGCCCAGCCGCCGGCCGAGGAAGTGACGCTCACCCCCGCCGAAACGCCGCAGAACTCGCATGCCGCCCGCATGAGCGCAAGCTGGACGACCGGCACTATGCCCGAACGAAAGAAACCGGCATTCGGCCTCATCGGCTTCATCGCCGCTGCACTGACGGTCGCCGTGCTGGTGTTCCTGGCGGTCAAGCTTCTCCTGCCCGATGTCTTCAACTTCGGCCAGTAAGTGCAACCGCAAACGCCGAGAGCGGGTGGGCTACCAAGCCCCCCGCTCTCGGCGTTTGCGGTTCCAGTTCATCCGGCTCTACTTGACCTTCACCTTCGACACCCGCGGGTAGTTCGGAAACTCATCAACGGCCTTGCGATCGGCGTCGATTTCCTCGCTCAGCTTTCGCACCGCCTCGGCCGGGTTGGCTGGGTCAATGTCGTCGGCCGACACCAATTGCACCGGTGCGGGCGGCGGCGGGGGTGCATCGGGCACGCGGGCCGCTGCCTCGACGGCCTTCACTCCTTCCGGCCCCACCTCCCGCCGGCTCTCGCCGGTCGGGTCGAGCATACCCACCGGGCGGAAGCTCATGCACCCGACCGCCGGTAGCACTAGCAGCAATCCAAGAAGCAGCTTCTTCATTGTGCGACCTCCTTGAACTGGGTCGCCTTGGCGCTGGCCGTCTTGCCGCCCGCGGTGGGTTTGGCCGTGGTTAACGGGTTGACCGCCGCCCCTGAGCCGAGCGAGCGGTCGAGGGTGGCGACCACTGCGGCCGACGGGGCGACCGGCGGGAGCGGCCCGCCCGACTTCACCCCGAGCCGGCTCACCCGCTCGTGATAGGCGGCCGTCGCCTGCCGTTCGAGTTCGTTCGCCCGGACCTCGAGTTTCTCATCGTTCGACTGGAGAGCGATCTCCCGCAGCCGGTGGCAGACGTCCAGCCGGCGGGTGTAGGCGTCTTTTTCGGCCTGGAGGATGCCGAGGAGCATCTCGTCGGACAGCGGGCCGACCGGCTTGCGGACCCGCGGGCCGGGTTCGGGCGTGGCGAACGGGTTCAGCCGGGCGAGGAGTGGGCGGGACGGCGGCGATTCGGCCGGTGGGTCGGCGAGGGCGACGGCGGGCAGCCCGACGACCGTCGCGGCCACAAGCCCCCGGAGCAGGAAGCGGCGCATCTCATCCCCCCTCGGCCGCCCGACGGCGTGCGTCCATCCGTGGGTCCCCTCACCCCCGGTTGGGCCGTGTGCGGCGATCTTCGTTGAAGAGCGTGGGGCGTATATGCCGACGAACCGCCGCGGCGCCAAGAGCAGATTCGCAGAGGGCGGCATCAAGACTTGGTGCAGGTACAACGTCGGCTGTGGCCTACCGACTGGAACCGATCGGCCAAGTTTTTGCATCCCGAACCGGCCACATCGAACCGCTCACGCGGCCGAAACAACAGGCTACACCGGGGTTAAGGGGGCAGAGAAAGTGCGGTGAACCGACT
>JALOQR010000405.1 GCA_025459365.1 Fimbriiglobus sp. | reverse complement strand
TACCCGACCCGATGGTGCCCTTCGGCCTGGATTACCCGCGACTGTTCGTCGGCACCGTCTTGTTTGGCGAACGCCTGCCAGCGTTTGGCAATGGCTTCCAGGTAGTTTTTCTCGTTCGCGGTCAGGTCTTTCTTTTCCCCGAGCAGCAGTTCCACGTCCGTACTCGTGGTGTCTCGGAGCGCTCCTAACGCCTGATCACGAGACTTGATCGCCCGTTCCTTCGCGACCGTCTCCGCTGCGGTCGCCGTCTTCGCTTTTGCCGTCTCCGCCCTGGCCAGGAGTTCCTGCCGTTTCGCTACGGCTTCGTTCTCCTGCGCGATGCCGGCCTGCTTCGTCGCCTCCGCTTCCTGCTTCCGCGCCTCGAACAACCCGACCGCCGTACCCGCCACACCCGCCAGCAGTACAGCCGCCGTCACCACGCCGGCCCACTGCACCACCCGCCGCCGCTTCCGTTGCTCCGCCGCCTGCACGGTCGCCTTCTCGCGGTCGATCTCGGCCGCTCGTGCCCGCTCGTCGGCGGCGGCGCGGAGAGAGGCCACGGCGGTCGCCACCTCCCCCGCGTCGGCCGGGCGGTCGGACGGGTCCGTGCTCAGGCACCACTTGCACAGGGCCACCAACTCCGGCTCCGCCCCGCAGGTGTCCAACAGGGCGAAGCAGTCGGCCACCTTGCCCATCGCCGCCAACTGCCGCGTGCTCTCGGCCGAATCGCCCAGGAATGGCGGGCGGCCGGTCAGCACGACTGTCAGAATCGCCCCCAGGCCGAACACGTCGGAGCGGCGGTCGATCTTGTCCACCGCCCCGATGGCCTGCTCTGGGGCCATGAACGCCGGCGTACCGAGCACACTGCCGGCCTGGGTGAACAGGTCGTCACTGTCGCGGAGGGACTTCACGTCGGTCGGGTCGGGGGTGCGGGTGGCGTCGGGATCGTCCTCATCCTCATTCGCCGGCGGATGCATGTCGCGTCGTTCGCCCAGCACTTTTGCCAGCCCCCAGTCCATCACCTGAGTCTCGTTGAACGCCCCGACCATCACGTTCGCCGGCTTCAGGTCGCGGTGCAGCACACCGTGCGCGTGTGCGTACGCCAGGGCGTGGGCGATCTGCTCGAACACCGCGACAAACCTCCCGCGGTCGGCGGTCGGATCGGGTCGGGCCTTCAGCAGGGTGTCGAGGGTGTTCCCCTTGATGAGCTTCATGGCCAGGAACGGGCGGCCGTCGGGCAGGGTGCCCAGGTCGTGCACGGCCGGGATGTTCGGATGCTGAAGCTGTGCAGTGATGCGCGCTTCGTCGGCGAACCGGCGGGCGGTGACGGATGTGGGGGCGTACTTCGCCTGGAGGACCTTGACGGCCACCTCGCGGTTCAGCACGGCGTCGGTGGCCCGGTACACCTCGCCCATCCCGCCGCGGGCGATCTCCTCGCCGATGGTGTACCGCGAATGGGCGGGCGGTGAGGCGGCGGCCGGAGTGGGGTCGCCACCGGTGGCGGCGGGGTCGGCATGCGAGCGGGTGACGTCGGGCACGAGGCGTCCTCCCGGGAATTGATGTGTTCGGAAACAGGTCGTTACGACGCCAGGCACTCCCGCAGGAACCGCACGCCGTGTTCGATGTCGGCGAACCGCTCGGCCTGCGTGCCCACCTCCCGCTCGATGCACAGCGGGCCGCGGTAGCCGATCCGCTTCAGCCCCTTCACGAACGCGGCTGTGTTCGTCTGCCCGCGGCCGAGCGGCACCTCGGTACCCCATTCGCCCTTCGTCGTCGGGCGGTTCGCGTCCTTCAAGTGCACGCTGCGGATGTCCGGGGCGAGCAGGTCGAGTACCGCGAGCGGGTCGTCCTTGTCGTAGAGCAGCATGTTCGCCGGGTCGAAGTTTACCTTCAGGGCCGGGCACTTCAGGTCGTCGAGCGTGCGGCGGAGGAGTGTGGCCGACTCTTGCCCCGTCTCGAACGCCACGATGATGCCCGCCCGCTGTGCCAGGTCGCCGACCTGGGCGAGGGTGTCGAGGAACGGTTTGCGGGCCGGGTCGCCAACTTCGGGGATGAACCCGGCGTGCAGCATCAGGTCGGTCAGGCCGAGTTGCTGGGTGCGGGCGAGCGCCCACCGGAAGCGTTCGAGCCGCTCGGGGCGGGTGGCCGGGTCGCCGAACCCGCCGGTCTTCTCGATGGTGGCCGGGGTGGTGTAGTCTTCGCCGGGGAAGCCGAGCATGGCCCCGGACATGCGGAAGCCGGCGGCGACGGCGGCGGCGGGCATGGCGTCGCCTTCGGCCCAACTGGCGTGGTGGGGGTCACCGCAGGCGATCTGCACGACGTCGATGCCGAGGCGGTCGAGGAATCCTTTCAGTTCGGGGACGCTGGTGACTTGCAGCGACCAGCTACAGACGCCAATGGCAAGCGGTTCGATGGCAGCAGGCATGGGGAGGGTACTCGGCGGAAAACGGGGAGGTGTTGTAGCGGGCGGGGTGGAAAAACAAAACGGGCGAGCCGAATGGCTCGCCCGTCGTGTGGATGAAGCGGGTGTTATTCCGCTTTCCCTTGCGGCATCTTCGGGCCTTCGGTCTTGCCGGCACCGCCACCGCCACCGCCAGCCCCGCTCGGCTTGGGCGGGGTGGGTTGCGACAGGTTGGTCGGGACGACCGTCTTCTCCGACCCACCGCACCCGACGAGGGCGAAGGTGAGGGCCGCGGCGACGACAGCGAAGGTGAAACGAGAGGTCATCGAAGGTTTCCGTGAGTGTAGTGAGTTACTGACCCAGTTGAGAAGCGTTGAACACATCACCGTCGCTACGGCCGGCCAGGGCCTGGAGGACGAACCAGTCGCTACCAGGGGAGGTCGGGTTCCGCACGCCGCTCTGGCCCTGACGCAGGGGGCGAACCGAGCCGTCGCCGAAGCAGAAGTTCACGAGGCCGGTGTGGAAGCTGCTGAAGCACATCCAGCCGCCGTTGGCCGCCGTGCCGCCGCCACCCGGAGCGAGGCCGAACTTGGTGCCGAGGGCGCCGAACGAGGCCCAGGCCCACATGTACTGCTGCTGCTGACCGCGGATGGCCCCACCACCCTCACCGAACATGAGGGTGTTCGAGGTGCCGTCGGTGATCGAAACAATCGACACCTTGGAGCGGTTGAACATAATCCCCTCGTACCGACCGAGGTTGACACCGGGGCCGTCGAATGGTGAGGAGGTGTTGGTCACTTCGCCGGCGGCGCCGATCGCGCCAGCCACGCCGGTGTAGTTGGTCTTACCGAGGTCGATCGTGTTGGTGTTCCAAATCCAGAGGATAGCCCCGGTGCCGCCGTTGTCCGGGTTCGGCATGGCGGAGGTCGCAGTCGGCCCGAGCGAAGTTTGCGAAGCGGTCGCGACCGGGTCGGAGGGGCAGCTGAAGGTCTTGATCTTGGTGAACGCCAGACTCCAGTCCGGGTTGACCGAGAACCAGTTCGGCCCGACCACATCCGGGCTGGTGCTGATGGTGA
>JALOQR010000404.1 GCA_025459365.1 Fimbriiglobus sp. | reverse complement strand
GTCGCGTCGCTCACGCTCACCACCAGGCGGTCGTCGAGCGGCTTCAGGTTCACAGATTCAGCTTTCTTGGCCATCGTCGGGTTCCAGGTATGGGGTGTGTTGGGGTCGTTGGTGATTCGTGTGCTGACGTCGTCGGTGCCGGGTTACATCATCCCGCCCATGCCACCCATGCCACCCATGCCGCCCATGCCGCCCATGCCGCCGTGGTCGTGGTGGTCGTGGTGGTCGTCCTTCTTCTTCTCGGGGATGTCGGCGATGGTGCACTCGCTGGTGAGCAGCAGGCAGGCGACGCTCGCACCGTTCTGCAGGGCGCTGCGGGTCACCTTCACCGGATCGACGACGCCCGCCTTGCGGAGGTCGGTGTACTCGTCGGTGTCGGCGTTGTACCCGTAGTTCTTGTCCTTCGATTTGCCGATGTTGGCGACGACCACCGTGCCGTCCTTGCCGGCGTTCTCGGCGATCATGCGGGCGGGCATGGCGAGGGCCTGGAACAGCACTCGCTGGCCGACCGCGTGGTCGTCGGTGCCCTTGGCCTTTTCCAGCACCTTACGGGCGTTCAGCAGGGCCACCCCGCCGCCCGGCACGATGCCCTCTTCGAGGGCGGCCTTGGTGGCGGCGAGGGCGTCCTCGTACAGCGCCTTCCGTTCCTTCATCTCCGTTTCGGTGGCGGCCCCGACCTTCAGTACGGCCACACCGCCGGCGAGCTTCGCCTTCCGCTCTTGCAGTTTTTCGCGGTCGTATTCGCTGTCGGTCTTTTCCAGTTCCTTCTCGATGCTCGCCACGCGGCCGGCGACTTTCTTCTTGTCTCCGGCGCCTTCGGTGATGGTGGTGTTCTCGGCGTCGATCTTGATCTTCTTGCAGGTGCCGAGGTCTTTCAGCTCGACGCTTTCCAGCTTGATGCCGAGATCCTTGAAGATCGCGCGCCCGCCGGTGAGGATGGCGATGTCTTCGAGCATGGCCTTGCGGCGGTCGCCGTAGCCGGGGGCCTTTACGGCGGCCACGGTCAGCACCCCGCGGATCTTGTTCAGCACGAGGGTGGCGAGCGCTTCACCTTCCACGTCTTCCGCGATGATGACGAGGGGCCGGCTCTTGCTCTGACTGGTGACCTTCTCGAGCAGCGGGACGAGATCCTTCACGCTGCTGATTTTGTCTTCGTAGATGAGGATCAGCGGGTTGTCGAACTCGACGGTGACGCTGTCTTGGTTGTTGACGAAGTGCGGGGAGAGGAACCCGCGGTCGAACTGCATGCCGGACACCACGTTCAGTTCGGTGCTGGCACTCTTCCCTTCTTCGATGGTGATGACGCCGTTGTCGGCACCCACCTTCTTCATGGCGTCGGCGAGGTCCTTGCCGATTTCCTTGTTGTTGTTGGCGGAGATCGTGGCTACTTCGGTGATGGCCTTGGTGTCCTTCGGATCGATTTCCTCGGCCAACTTGTGCAGCTCGGCGGTCACCTGCTCCACGCCAGTCTGAATGCCGCGGACGACGGCCATCGGGTCGGCACCGCCGGCGACGGCCTTCAACCCCTCACGGAAGATGAACTCAGCGAGCACGGTGGCGGTGGTGGTGCCGTCGCCCGCGACGTCGGACGTCTTGCTCGCCGCTTCCTTGACGAGCTGAGCACCCATGTTCTCGAACGGGTCGGTCAGTTCGATGTCTTCGGCGACGGTGACGCCGTCCTTGGTGACGTTCGGGCTGCCCCAGCCTTTATCGAGAACGGCGTTGCGGCCGCGCGGCCCGAGGGTGGCGCGGACGGCGCGAGCCAGTTTGCTGGCGCCGGCAAGCAGCTTGGCGCGGGCATCGTCGGCGAAGGCGAGTTGCTTCGAGGCCATGCGGAAGAACTCCGGAGGAAGTCAGAGCGTGATCGGTGCGGCGGATGTAAGCAACCCGCGTGCCGTGCAGGTGTGCCGACGTAAACCCTTGCCATGTAAGGACAGAGCGAAATCAGAATTGGATTCTTCGGGTGCCAGGTGTCAGTCTGGCAGGGGAAACTGGCGGGTTCTGGCAGGGAAAGGGCTGGTCGGGGCACTGTCGGTTGGGAGGTGATCTGCACGATCGTCTTGATCCCCTCTGTTTGCCTTCCCAGTCGTTACTACCCCACCATTCGTACCTTGTGCCGCGCCGGTGTTGCGTCCGGTGCGGGATAGCCGTCATGAACGGCTGGCGCCTGCTCCGATCAACGAATCAACTGACACGGTTATCGCGGTGGAACCCGTCGTTCCCCCGGTCCCCGCGGTCGTCCTCAACGGGCCATTTTGCCGAGCCGTGCGGATCCCCCGGATTAGCCGATTCGACTAACCCACCGCGATCCGCCCGTCCGATGTAAATGCCCGTCGGGACCATCGCCTCCGCCGTCGTGTGAAACCCCCCGGTTGCCCGCAGCCGGCTCACCGATCGCCACCGCGTCAGGTTTCCGCCGCACCCCCCCCAACCCCGGCCCCTCCGCCCGCGAACACGGGTGGTCGGGGCGAGGTCTCCGCCCGGCCGGTCTCACGGATGAGACAGACCGAACGCGTGAGCCGCCCCGCCGCCGGGCGTGTGCGTTCAGAATGGAGTGCCCATGGCCATGAAAAAGGTGTTCACCACCGGGCAAGTGGCGAAGATCTGTAAGGTCGCGCCCCGCACGGTGTCCAAGTGGTTCGATAGCGGGCGGCTGAAGGGGTATCGAATCCCCGGCAGCCAGGACCGCCGCATTCCACGGGAGCAGCTCATCCGCTTCCTGAAGGAGTACGGCATGCCGCTCGGTGATCTGGAAGAGGAGGAACTGCACAAGATCCTTCTCATCGGCACCGAAAAGCTGTTCACCGACCGCATCAAAGAACTGCTGCCGGAAGACGAAGACTTCAAATACGAACTCGCCAGCAGTGGCTTCCAGGCCGGCAGCCTCGCGCACAGCTTCAACCCCGACAGCATCATCATCGATCTGAGCCTCGGCCGCGGGGAGTCGATTCAGATCACCACCAACCTGCGGAAGCTCGAAGCCTACTCCGCCACGCTCATCATCGGCCTGGCCGGTGAAGACGAAGCCGAACCCGAGAAGCTCAAGGAATACGGCTTCGACGACGTGTTCAAGAAGCCGTTCGATGTCGCTCTTCTGGGTGAGCGGATTCGTTCCGCCGCCGAAGCCAAGCGGGAAAGCTGATCCCCCATCGGCTCCACCGCGTGGTGCAGTGGGTCATCCCCCGAAACCCGCACGCACCCGCCCGACCGACCCGGTGTCACCGAGAGGGATCTCGGCCCGTGGTCGGTCGGTGCGTTTTTCGCCTCGTGGCGAGCGGCCCGCGTGAGCGGGCTGGTACCGTAACGGATACCAGTGGGCTGACGCCCCCCCGCTCGCCATTAAGTGGCGAGCGGGCTGGTACCGTAAGGGATACCAGTGGGCTGACGCCCCCCGCTCGCCATTAAGCCTCGTGGCGAGCGGCCCGCGTGAGCGGGCTGGTACCGTAACGGATACCAGGGGGCTGACGCCCCCCGCTCGCCA
>JALOQR010000114.1 GCA_025459365.1 Fimbriiglobus sp. | reverse complement strand
GAGGCCGGCGGGTGGGTGGTGCCGACGTTCAACTGGGACCTCCGCACCGCCAAGCCGATCCTGCTCTACTGGGTGATGCGGGCCAGCTTCGCGGTGTTCGGCGAAACGGAGTTTGCGGCCCGGCTACCGTCGGCGGTGGCGTTCGCTGGCACGGTGCTGGCGGTGTACGGCCTCGGCCGGCGGATGTTCGGCGGTGCGGCCGGGCTGATCGCCGGGCTGATCACCTGCGGCACAATCGGGCTAGTCTACCTCGGCCGGGCGGCCACCACCGACTCCCTGCTCATCCTGTTCACCACCCTGTATTTCTGGGCGTTTTGGCGAGGGCAGCCGTCGGGGTGGTTCGTGCCGTGCGGGGTGTTCAGCGCGCTGGCGATGCTCACCAAGGGGCCGGTGGTGGGGCTGGCCTTGCCGACAGCAGTGGTGCTTGGCTACCTGCTCTGGACGCGGCAACTGGCCCTCTTGCTCGACCGACGGATGCTGTGGGGCGTGCTGGTGTGGGTGCTGGTGGCGGTGCCGTGGTACGTGTTCGTATCGACCGAGACGAAGGGCGAGTGGCCGATGGCGTTCTTCTTCAAGGAGAACGTCGGGCGGGCGTCGGAGCCGATGGAGGGGCACCGCGGCGTACCAGTGTTGTACGAGTTCGCCGTGGTGTGCGTGTTATTCGCCCCGTGGAGCGGCTTCCTGGCGGCGAGCGTCGTGTCCGCCTTCTCCCCTCGCGGGAGAGATGTCGGGCGTGAGGGGGACGGACTGAAACTGTTGTTGTGTTGGTTCGGCGTCTACTTCCTCGCCTGCTCAGCCGCGGCCACCAAGCTGCCGCACTACATCGCCCCGGCATACCCCGCCCTCGCCCTGCTCACCGCCCGGCTGATCACAAGGTGGCTGGCTGGCGAACTCACCCCGCCGAAGTGGGTGCTTCCGGCGGGGTTGATCGGCTTTGCCGTCACTGGTGGTTGCATTGTGGTCGGGCTGCTCGTCGGCGGCGGGCTGATCCCGCTCGGTGGTCCCCAAGCTCGCACCTTCCCCGGCCTGGAGGTGTGGGCGTGGGTGGGGCTCTTCCCGGTGGCTTCGGCCGTGGTCGGGTGGCGGCTGCTCCGGGCGGGGAATCGCGGTGGGGTGGTGGCGGCGCTAGTGGCGGGCACGGTGCTGTTCGTGGCGAGCTTGGCGGCGTTCGCGCCGCAGGCGGTGGATGAGCGGAAGGCGGTGAAGGAACTGGTGGCCGAGGCCGGAGCCCGTGTGCTCGACCGCGAGGTGCGGGTGGCGAGCCTCGACTACTCGCAGCCAAGCCTGACGTTTTACACCGCCCGGCGGGTGGAACGGCTGCACTCTGCGGAGGCGGCGGCCGAATTCCTGAGCTTCGAGATCGAGAGCTACCTGTTCGTGCCCGCCCCGCTGTGGGAGGAGAAGCTGGCGGGGCGGGTGCCGGGCGCACGGGTCGTCGCCCGGAGGTACGATTTCTACCGGAACTGCGACATTCTCGCCGTCACCAGTGCGAGTTCGGCCCCTGGGGGACGTTGATCTCGGCGGCGGTGGCATCCCACTCGGTCCAGCCGGGCGGCGGGCCGGTGTCGCGGAACGGGGCAGTCAGTTCGTCAAACTCGGCGAGGCTCTTCAGCATGGTGAAGCGGTGCTGCGTCTGCTTCGGCATCCGCAGCGACTTCGTGTACCAGCTCGCCACCTTGCGGAACTGGGAGCACCCGGCCAGTTCGTGCCCACGCCAGTCGATCAACCGGGTGAGGTGAGTCCGCATGAAGTCGAGCCGATCGTGGTAACTCCCGCGTGAGCCGGGGTCGCCCGTCCGCACCCACGCGTCGAGTTGGCGGAAGAACCACGGGTTCGCGAGTGCTCCGCGGCCGATGGCGATGCCGTGGCAGCCCGTTTCCTCGATCAACTTCGCCGCGTCCGCGATGCTCCGCACATCGCCGTTGCCGAACACGGGTATCTTCTCCACCGCCTCCACCACTGCCCGGATGCCGGCCGGGTTGATCACCCCGCCGAACCCCTGCTCCCGCGTGCGGCCGTGGATGGTCACCGCTGCCACGCCGATCTTCTCGAACTCGCGGGCGAAGTACGGGGCGGTCAGGTTCGCGTCGTCCCACCCAAGCCGCATCTTCACCGTGACGGGGATGCTCACCGCCTTCACCACCTCTTCGACCAACTTCACCGTGCCGCCGGTCGTGTCGCACATCATCGCCGACCCGCCGCCCACCCGCACCACCTTGCGTACCGGGCAGCCCATGTTGATGTCGATGAGGGTAGCCCCGTAGCCTTGCAGCCACTTGGCGGCGTCGGCCATTTCGCGGGGAACGCCGCCGAAGATTTGCACGCTCAGCGGGCGGTCGTCCGGGCCGGTGACGAGCAGTTCGAGCGTCTTTTTCGACTGCTCCAGAATGGCGCGGGCGTTGACGAGGTCGGTGGTACACAGGCCGACCCCGCCGATCTCGCGAACCGACCGACGAAACGGATAGTTGGTATACCCGGCGAGCGGGGCGAGGACGAACCGCGACGCGAGCGGGACGGCCCCGATGCGGAGCGGTTCGCGGTAGCCGGCCGGCGGCGTGGGCAGTGGTGCAAGGACGGTGGACATGCCTTACAGTTTAGCCGTGAGACGGAGGCGAGCGCGAGAACCCTGCCGCGCTCGACGAAGTCTTGCGGGAAACCGAGGTGGTTGAAAGGTGAAACACTCCATCTCGGCTCCGGAGAGGGCGAGATCCAGCACCGGAGGGCGATTGATGACAGAAGAAAATTGACCGTAGGCGGATACTCTCGGCGGACGCTGGCAGGTGCTGGGCAAGAGTTGATTACGACATGCTTTCCGGCATGTCGCCGCCGTCGGGCACCAGCACCGCCCGCAGTCGCCGCAGCGCCCGCAGGTACCGCATGCTCGCCGCCGCTTCGGTCAGGCCGAGGGCGTTCGCCACGTCCTGGTTCGACATCTGCTCGGTGTGCCGCATCAGGATCACCTCGCGGTCGTCCTCGCTGAGTTGATCCACAGCCTCGCTCAGCCGCCGGCCCAGCTCCTGCTGAATCGCCTCGGTCGCTGGCGTCTTCTCCGCGTCGATCAGTTGCGCCACCAGCCCGGCCGACGAGTCGTCGCTTGCCCACGCCGGCTTGGCGATCGGCTGTTCCTTGTCCACGCTCCGCCGCTGGGCGAGGCGGTGCCGACGGTGGGTGTCGATGATGCGGTCTTGCGCCAGGTGCCGCAGCCAGAGCTGGAACGGCATGTTCGGGGCTTTCAAGTAGTCCCGCAGCCGCTGGGCGGCCTCGAGCATCACGTCCTGCACGATGTCCGAGGCGTCCACCCGGCGGGCGAGCACCGGGTCGAGCCGCAGGCCGATGACGCGGCGGAGCGGCTCGCGGAAGGCGTCGAGGATGCGGTCGACGGCGTCCGAGCGGTTCGCCCGGGCGTCGGCGAGGAGTTGGTCGGTCTTTTCGGGGGTGGGCCACATACTCACAGTGTAGGCGGCTTCGGGCTTGCGGGGCGGCATCGCGTTTGTACCTCATCCCTTTCCACAACTCCGCGAGCCAGCCAATGACCTGGACCCCGCCGCCCGACACCGCCGCCCTCATCTTCGACTGCGACGGCACCCTCGCCGACACCATGCCCGTCCACTTCCGGGCGTGGCAGAAAGTGCTCGCCGACGTTGGCATCCCGTTCGGGGAGGTCCGCTTCTATCAACTCGGCGGTGTGCCGACGGAAAAGATTGTTCGCATCATCAGCGACGAAACCGGTGTGCCGCTCACCGAAGAGCAGGTACAGCACCTCACTCATGGCAAGGAGGCCGAATTCGTGCGGATGCTCGATCACGTCACCCCGATCGCCCCCGTGAAGGCAATCGCCGAACGCCACCGGGGCAAACTGCCAATGGCGGTGGCGAGTGGGGGCTACCGCGAGGTGATTCTGAAAACGGTACGGTTCGTCGGGATGGAGGGCTGGTTCGACGCCACGGTGACAGCCGAAGACACCACCCGGCACAAGCCGGAACCGGACGTGTTCCTCGAAGCGGCCCGCCGGCTGAACGTAGACGCCAGCCGATGTGTGGTGTTTGAAGACACCGACATCGGCCTGGAGGCGGCCCGGCGAGCGGGGGCAGTGGGCGTCGACGTGCGGGCGTGGATCCCCCCGCGAGCCGGAGAGCGGTGAGAGCGGCCCCCAACGTACGGTCGCCTTTCCCGCCCACTTCCGTTACACTCTCGCCACCTCCCCCACTCCCCCTCCCGCAGTTCCGCCCATGTTGTTCGCCGACGAACCCTTCACTCAGAATCTCGTTCTCAACCCGCAGCCGACGGCCTACCGGGTGCTATCCACGTTTGTCGCTGCCCTGCCGGTGCTGGTGCTCTTCTACCTCCTGGTGCGGCGGCGGTGGTTAGCGAGCTGGGCCGGGGCGGCTGGGTCGGTGGTGGCAGTGGTGCTGGCGGTGGTCGCCTTCGGTATGCCGATCGAGAAGGCGGGGATGGCGTGGGTCTACGGGGCGTGCTTTGGTCTGCTGCCGATCGGGTGGACGGTGTTCGGGGCGATGCTCATCTACAACCTGACCGTCGAAACCGGGATGTTCAACGTCATCCGGCGGAGCATTGGTGGGTTGAGCGGTGATGCCCGTGTGCAGGCGGTACTCATCGGCTTTTGCTTCGGAGCGCTCATGGAGGGAGCGGCGGGGTCTGGGGCACCGGTGGCCATCTGCGGGGCGATGCTCGCCGGCCTGGGTATGCCCCCCATGCGGGCGGCCGTTATCTGCCTGATCGCCAACACGTCGCCGGTGTGCTATGGCGGGCTAGGTACGCCGGTGTTCGTACTCAGCGGGGTGACGGGCATTTCCGGCGAGGCGATCAGCACCATGTGCGGGCATCAGCTCCCGTTCCTGTCGTTCCTGGTGCCGCTGTACATGGTGAAGACGTTCTGCACCTGGCGGCAGACGCTGGCGGTGTGGCCGGCGCTGGTGGTCGGCGGCGGGTCGTTCGCGCTGTTCCAGTATCTGTTCGCCACCTTGCACGACTGGATTCCCGGCGTGAGCGTGTGGCCGCTGACAGACGTGGGGGCGTCGATCTTCTCCATGCTGTCGCTGGCCGGGTTCCTGAAGTTCGTCTGGAAACCGAAGACGGAAATGCAAGCGACGGAGATCGGCGGTGGTGCCGGGGCAAGCCGTGGGGGTGCCCACCAACCTGGCCAGACGTCCGACCCGCACGCCGCCGAAGCGATGGAGCAGGTGGAGAAATTGCTCGGCAAGGGCAAGGGCGACACCCCCGACCGCCCGCTGACACCAGGGTTGGTGGCGCGGGCGTGGTCGCCGTTCGTTGTGATGTCGGTCTGCCTTGGGCTGATCGGTGTGGCCCGACAGATGGAGACGCCAGAGGTGGAGGAGAACGGCCGGCGGGTGAAGAAGTCGGTGCCGATCGACCTCGGGTTCGCTCAATCCTTCTACAAGATCGAGGTGCCATTCCTGCACAAACAGGTGGAGCGGGCCGACCGCCTTCAGAAGCCGGGGGCGACCGGCGATGATCGGCTCGAAGCGGCGGTGTTCGAATTCAAGTGGCTGACGGCGGCCGGCACCCCTTGCGTGGCAGCAGTGCTGATTTCGGCGTTCATCCTGTGGACGTCGCCGGCGGTGTTGTGGCGGGTGCTGAAAAAGACGATGTACCAGATGCGGATCCCCATCCCCACCATCGCCTGCATGCTCGGATTGAGCTACGTGACGAAGTACGCCGGCATGGACGCGATCCTGGGGGTGGCGTTCGCCGAGACGGGAGCGTTCTACCCGTTCTTCGCGGCGCTGCTCGGCTGGCTTGGGGTGTTCCTCACGGGCACCGACGCCGGCAGCAATGCCCTGTTCGGTAGCCTGCAAAAAATCACGGCCGGGCAGATTTATGAGGCGGGAGTGCTACCCGGCCTCGATCGCGGGCAGGCGGAAGTGCTGATTTGCACGGCCAACAGCACCGGCGGAGTGATGGGCAAGATGATCGATGCTCAGAGCATCTGCGTGGCGACGGCCGGTACGAATCAGGTGGGCAAGGAAGGCGACATTTTCAAGGCGGTCATCTGGCACAGCGTGTTCCTGGCGTGCGTGGTGGGGGCGATGACGGCACTTCAGGCATTTATCTGGCCGTTCACGAAGATGGTGCCGGGGCAATAACCGTTCCGAGTTCCGAGTAGAATACCGGGAATATATCCTCTCCGCGTTGGGGGGCCGCACGCTCCGGTATGGAAGACTTGGAACTTGGAACTTGCAACTTGGAACTTGGGTCGGCGTGACCTATGCTTGGCCGCCCAATCTCTTGTCCCACCCGAGTTCCATGGACCGGCACGCCAATTCACCAGCTCGCGGCTTGGCATTGGTGGCCACCGTCGTGCTGTTGCTTGTTCCGCCGGCTGTCCTCGGGATGGCCGCTCTCCAGCGTGGTTCTGCCTTGCTCGCCATTGGTGCCATTGGCCAGGCGCTCGGATCGGCCCTGCTGGTGCGTTCCCGGTACGCCTGGCGACCACCGGCGAGTGGGATTGTCATCTGCCTGTACCTGATCGCGCTCGGATGGCTCTGGTTCGCCACCCAAGACTCACCCGACTCCTTCGCCCGGTTCGGCCGCGGGCTGTTCCTGGTGGCGGCGGTTGGCTTGCTCGTGTGCCACGATTTCATCCGAACCGGAGTCGAACCCCGCCGCCGGGCAAAGAAGTGGACAACCGCCCTGCTCACCCGTGCCCACTGGCCCCGAACCGCCGACGAGGTCGCTCACCTACCCGAAGTACGAGCGCTCTACACCGCCGTGCGAGACGACCCCACTCTCGCGTTTCCCTTGCTCGACGATCCCCGCCCCGAAGTGCAACTGGCCGCCCTCTTCGCCCTGCGGGACCGTGAAACGTGGCGGTGGGATGCGACCGCGGTGGTGGTGGAATCGGCGAAGAAGGCTGTGACCTCGGAAGTGCGGGCCGCTACCCTGCGGGCAGTCGCCACGGCCGATACAGCAGCCATCGCCAAGTTGATCGGGGAGAGCCTCCGCGACCCATCGCCCGAAGTGCGTGCCGCCGCCACCGAGGCCCTTCTGACCGGTGGAGATGCTCGCTGGGCTTTCTTGCGGAACGCGGTACGAGCGGCACTCAGCGACGTGCATCTGGCGGCCGATGGTCCGCTTCCGGCGTCGGCTGGGCGACTGCCAGCGAGCGCCCTGTGCGACCTGTTCACCTGGGCGGGTGAACCTGGCACCCTGGCCGAGCGGGCCGTTCGCACCCTCGTCACGCATTACCACGCGATCCTGTCGGCCGGCACTCATCCTGGCCTGGCCGCCGAACTCGGCCGGCAGGTGACCGATGCCGAGTCGCCCGCCGTGCTTCGGCTCGAACTCGCCCTCCTGCTGCGGAACCTGCAACTCATTCCGCCTGCTCTGCAAGACCGCATGACCGACCCAGATCAGCCCAGCCCGGTGCGTTTGATCGCCGTCGAGGTGATGTTGGCCGCCGACCCGGAAGACGTGACCGCCCTGGACGTACTCCGCGGACTTGGCCGGCAGCAGAACCGCGAGACTGGCCTGGCCATCGCTCGTGTGCTTCAGAAATACTGCGGTGTGGCGTTCGGCCTACCGGCCACGAATGCGAGTGTGAAGCAGCAAACCGATGCCGTACAGAGGGTGTATCGCTGGGCGACAAGTAAGCTGACTGGCGGCCCAGTGGACACCCCACTCCCCGGCCGGGGCGACGACGAAGACGCCCTCGGCGGGCTGCCCCCGTCTGCCTACCCCGCCTCCGCCCCCGGCCTCACCCCACCCAAGTTCAAGAATCGCCGCTGAGCAGTGAACCTTTACTTCGCTCGTGCGGCGAGTTTCTCACGGAGTTTGTCGGCCTGTACTCTGAGCCGCTCCCACTGATTCACCGATAGGGTGTCTGGCTTCTCTGGGGCACCGTCCTTCAGCGCCGCCCCCACCTCGAACGCCAGGCGCTCCAGTTCACCTCGCCGGGTACGGAGGCTGGTGAGCGTCTTCGTCAATTCGGCCATCGTCTTCTTCTTCGCCTCCACTTGCTTGACCGCGTCGGTCAGAACCTCCTCGCGCACCTTTTTCAGATCGGCGTCGGACGTCTGGTTTTTCAGAATCTCGCGGACGGCAGCCGCCTCTCCAGACAACCGGTCGTGGTCGGCCGTCTCGGCGGTCAACTGTTGGTTCACCGGCTTGATCTCGGCGTCAAGAGTGGTCAAGTCTGACTTGAGTTTAGCCAACCCCTGAGCGAGCGTCGGCCCGCTGCGAATGTCGTCGAGAAGGCGGAAGGTGGCTGCTTTCGCCGCGTCGAGGGCAGGGAACTCGCGGCCATATTTCGTGGAGAGAGCCGTCCGCGCGGTCCGTGCTTGCAGACCGACCGCCTCCGCGACCGCCTCCCCGCCGTTGGCCGCCGACCGGAGCGTCTTCGCCAACTCCCGCCCCACCCCAATGGCCTGCGGATCCGTTTTCTCTGTGGGCAGTTCGTCGATCTTGTTGGCTGTGGCGGTGAGCAACTCCTTGACCACGTCTGGCTTCGGTTCGGTGGCGGCGTCGTGCCGGCGGGCGGCGGCCTCTTGCAACCGATACACCCTTTCCCAATAGGTGAAGGTGCTGTCGGCGGTGGGGGCGTTCGGGTCGGCCTGCGTTGCGGCAACGGTCGGAGTAGTGGCGGCGGGTGTGGGCTTCGCTTCAGTGGCTGGGGGCGGGGTGGATTGGCCACACCCGAGAGCAGCGGCGGCCAGGGCAAGGGTAGTCAGTTTTCGCCAAGACATGGGCCACCTCGGTAGGACGGTACGGTGACAGGAGAAGTGTAAGGATACGGCCCGTCCTACGACAGCGGCCTGCTCTACTTCCGCCGCACCTCGACCGTGTCCGGGCCGAACGTTTTGCCGTCGGCCGTCAGTGTCACCTTCACCTGCTCGTCTTTGGTCGTCAACCGCACGGCGAGGGTGTGCCCCTTCACCCCGCTCAGGTCGGTCACCGCCCCCTTCCCCGTCGTCGTCTCCCAGCTCAGCCCGGTGAACGCCGCTTTCGCCCGCACCACCAGTTCGTAATCGTCGTCCTTTGCCGGCGCGATCATCCAGTGGCCGATGCTCGTCGGCGTCCAGCCGGCGTCCGGCCCGCGCCAGTCTTGGCGGGTCAGGCGGACGCTCGGCGCCTGTTCGGTGCCGATGGGAATCCGCGGCGGGGCGAAGCCGAGTTTGGTCACGTCGGCGAACCACACGTCGTATTGCCCCTTCAGCTTCGCCACCTCGTCGGGCAGTTTCTCCGCCAGATCGGTCTGCTCGAATTCGTCGGCCGGGATGTCAAACAGCTCGAACTTCGGCTTCCAGTTCTTCCCCTCGCTGGTGCCGGCCGCCTGCACCAGCTTGTACCGCGGGCCGACGGCGGCGAACGCCCGGAACTTCTCCGGCTCGTCGCCGCGATGCCACTGGATGAACAGCGTTCGCTCGGGCAGGTCCTTCTTCTCGCCGGTGAGCAGCGGGAGGAAGCTGACGCCATCGAACGCCACCGCCTTCGCCGGCTTCGCGCCCGTCATCTCCAGCAGGGTCGGGGTGAGGTCGACGTGGGTGAGCGGGGTGTCGATCACCCGCCCCTTCCCGAGCTTGGCCGGCCAGCGGATGTAGCACGGCACGCGAATGCCGCCGTCGTACACGGTGCCTTTGCGGTTCCGCAGCCCGCCGTTGAACCGCACCCCGCCGGGGCCGTTATCCGTCAGGAAGATAACGACCGTGTTGTCGGCCAACTTCTTGTCGGCGAGCGTCTTCATCAGCCGGCCGAAGTTCGCGTCGAGGTTGGCGATCATGCCGTAGGCGTTGGCGATCTCGTCGGGCTTGGCGTTAGCGGCGCCCCACGGTTGGCCGACCTTCGGGAACGCCTGGGCGGACAGGTTGATCTTGCGGTACGGAGCGGCGTCGGCCTCGGGCACCTGGTACGGCCCATGCGGGGCGTTGAACGCCACATAGGCGAAGAACGGCCGACCATCCTTCGCGGTGATGAAGTCGAGGGCGGCGTCGGTGAACGCATCGGTGCAGTAGCCCTTCGCCTTTGTCTCCTTCCCGTTCTTCGTCAGGATGGGGTCGAAGTATTCCTTGCCCGGCACGCTCCCCGGCAGGTCGCCCGGTTGGCCCAACCCGCCGCTGTGGTGCCATAGAGTGGTGCCGAAGCCGCGGTCTTCCGGCCGCAGCGGGAAGTGGTCGCCGAGGTGCCACTTACCGAACAGGCCGGTGCGGTAGCCGGCGGCGGACAGGTGCTCGGCCAGGGTGGGCACGCCCGGCCGCATCATCGACCGGCCGATGAACGTGTCCACCACCCCGGTGCGGTAGTTCCACAGCCCGGTGAGCAGGGAACTGCGGGTGGGCGAGCAGACAGGCGAGACGTGGAACCGCTTCAGGTGAACCGCCTCCTTGGCGAAGGCGTCGAGGTGTGGGGTCTTGAGGATCGGGTTCCCGTGGGCGCCGAGGTCGCCGTACCCCTGGTCGTCGGTGATGACGACGAGGACGTTCGGCGGGGCGGCAACGGCGAGACTGGCGAGGAGGAGGGCGACGAGGGCGGCACGCACGGCAGACCTCCGGGAGGGTGGGTGCATTGTCGGTGGCCGGCCGGCGATGGCCAGCGGCACACATCCTACCCCCGAAGGAACACCCACACGGTGCTGACGGCGTTGAACGCGGCGTGGGCCACCGCTGGCGCCGCCCAACTGCGGGTGCGGGCGGCCAGGTAGCCCAACCCCAGGGCGAGCACGAACAGTGGGATCGGTGTCGGCCACACCGACGAGTGCGCCGCCGCGAACAGCGCCGCCGAACTCCATACCGCCACGCCAGTCCTCGCCGGGAGCCCTGGCCGCCACCGACCGGCCTTCTGCACCAGGTACGCCCCCGCCGCCAGCACCAACACAAACGCCAGCGACGGGGCGTGGAAACTGCCGTCTTGCTTGCCCCCTTGCATGATCGTCAGTACCGCTGCTGGGAACAGCAGGCACCACGGCCGGTACCACCGCTCACCCGCCCACGGCACCAGCAGCCCGCGGTACAGGAACTCCTCCACAAGCGGGGCGGCCACGCACGCCGACAGCACCAGCAGCAGCCCGCCGAAGCCGTCGCCCTTCGTCCCCATCTTGGAGAGCGGGTGTTCGGTGACCGACCAACCGAGTTCGTCGAACAGGAAGTTCAGCCCGACGTTGAGGGCGTAGGCGAGCACGCCGAACGTCGCCCACCCGAGTAGGCCGAGGGCGACCGACCGCGGCAACCGGCGGGCTTCGCCGATCCAGTCCGGCGGCGGGCGGAAAAGCTGGGATCGCAGCACCGCCGCCCCGCCCACGAACACGGGCACGACGAGCAGTTGCGCCCACAGCCCCCGCAACCCGAGGGCGATGGAGTGTTGCTCACGATCGGTCGGTTCAACCGGTCCGGCCATCGGCGGGAACGTCGGGCCGTACACCGCGCGAAAGAAACCGAGTTGGTCGAGCAGCGGAATGGCGAGGCCGACCAGCACCTGCCAGCCGAGGAAGAAGGTGAAAATGACCAGCCCCGGCCAGACGAACGGCGGCATCCGCCACCGCGGGCAGAGCGAGCCGAACCGCCGGCGGGCGAGCCAGCCGCACACCACCGCCAGTGGCACGGCGACGGCGGCGGTGTACCCGCCGGCCTGGAGCAACCGAACGGCGTCTTCGGCGGGGGAGGACATGCGAAAATCGTAGCGAACGGCGCGACGTGAGTCCGCCGGTGGGGTTAGGGAAGCACTGGCGGACTCAAGTCGCGCCGTTCGCCTTATTCGGCCACCACCGGATTCTTCAGCACGCCGATGCCCTGAATCTCCACCTCGGTCACGTCACCCGCTTTCAGGAGCACCTGCGGGTTGCGGCTGATGCCCACCCCTGGCGGGGTTCCGGTGAAGATCAGGTCGCCCGGCTCCAGCGTGATCACCTGCGAGATGAACGCCAGCACCGCCGGGACCTGGAAGATGAACTCTTTCGTGTTCGAGTTCTGCATGGTGGCGCCGTTCAGCCGCAGTTGCACTTGCAGGCTGTGCGGATCGGTCAGTTCATCGGCTGTGACAAGCACCGGTCCGATGGGCGCGAAGGTGTCGAACGTCTTGCCGATGGTCCACTGCTTTTCGGCCCCGCGGAACTGCCAGTCGCGGGCGCTCACGTCGTGCCCGCAGGTGTACCCTCCGACGTAATCGAAGGCGCTCTTGTCGTTCGGGATATGCTTCCCAGTTTTTCCGATCACGATCACCAGTTCGGCCTCGTAGTCCACCTTCTGGGCTACTTTCGGCAGCTTGATCGGGTCGCCGGGGCCGCACAGAGTATTGATGTACTTGGCGAAGATGACCGGCTCGGTGGGGATCTCCTTGCCCCCCTCACGGGCGTGGTCGGCGTAGTTCAGCCCGACGCACAGGATCTTGCCGGGGTCGGTGACGGGCGGGAGGAGCTTGACGGCGTTGGTGGCGTATTTCACCGCGTGCGGCGACTTGGCGGCATCGGCGGCGGCCTTGCGAACGGCCGGCGAGGCGGCGAGCAGTTGCTTCACGTTGCACGGCAGGCCGGGGTCGGTGGCGTGCAAGTCGACGTAGTGGTCGGCGGTGGCGACGGCCGCCCGTGGGCCGTGCGGGGTGAGAATGGAGGCGAGACGCATGAACCGGCTCCGAGTGAGAGACGGCTACTGTATGAACACACCTTGCCCCCCGGCCCCCCTCTCCGGGGTCGGTCGACTGTTGGGTATCAAACGCGTGTTTGGTGATCGGGG
>JALOQR010000113.1 GCA_025459365.1 Fimbriiglobus sp. | reverse complement strand
CAAAGTGGACACGCACGACTTCCACGCCACCATCCTGCACCTGCTCGGGCTGGAGCACGAGAAACTGACGTACCTGCACAACGGCCGCCGGTACCGCCTCACCGACGTGGCTGGCAAAGTGGTGAAGAAGGTGGTGGCGTAGTCCTGAGCCGAAGGAAAGATTACATACCCCAAGACCCGGGCAACGCTTCCGCACACTATCAACTGTTCGGTAGATGCGAGAGGAGATGCGATGGCTCTGGTAACGTCGCTAGAACCAAACGCAAAGGAGCGGTCGACGGTTCACAGGCCGACCAGGTGCCTCTTCGCGATTGTCGAGGGAACGGACGGCGCACGTTATCTACAACTCGATACCGTCGGATCTGAGGATCGGGCTATTCCCGATAAGGTCAGCCAGTCAATTCAGTTTGATCGCCAAGCGGCCGGTCAACTGCTCCAACTGCTACACCGCACCTTCCCCGACTTGGTTTCGGGGGTAACTGCCGAATCCGACATCGGTACAGTCCCGTCGGACGACGAGGAGGACGAGGAGGGCGAGGAAGGGAAGACGCTACTCAAACTGCACAGGCTAAGGGAGCGTAAGCCTCGACTCGTTCGACGAAAGAAGCAGTCCGTCCTGTCAGCCTCAGGCCGGTTGGCGTGCGAAGTTTGTTCGTTTGACTTCGTGGCCATCTATGGCCCACTCGGCGATGGTTTTGCTGAGTGTCACCACAGGTCACCATTGGCGGCATTGCCTGATGTGACCACAACCCGGTTGTCAGATCTCGCCATCGTGTGTGCCAACTGTCACCGGATGCTGCACCGCCGCCCCTACTACAAGGTTGAACAACTCCGCGAGTTGGTTCTACGTCAGCGGGCTTTGTAGGCTTGGTCGTTAACCTGTTGCGCGAACTCGCCACCGGATCCCCGGCAAAAAATGGTGACATACTTCAGTCCGGTCGCCATCCTCTCCTTCAGAGAAATGAATCGCCCACCGCTCGCGTGTCGAGCTTACCAGACCAACCCATGAAAGCGCTCCAACTCCTCGCCCCGAAGCAGTTCCGCACGCTCGACGTGCCCGAGCCGCCGTCGCCGAAGGCGGGTGATGCGGTCGTGCGCATCCACCGCGTCGGCATCTGCGGGACCGACCTGTCCGGCTACCTCGGCAAGATGCCGTTCTTCAGCTACCCCCGTATTCCGGGTCACGAGTTGGGCGTGGAGGTGGTCGCGGTCGGCGACGGCGTGAAGAACGTCAAGGTCGGCGACCGCTGCGCCATCGAGCCGTACATCAACTGCCAGACCTGCTACAGTTGCACTCGCGGGCACACCAACTGTTGCGAGAACCACCAGACGCTTGGCGTGCATTGCGACGGCGGGCTTCAACCGCTGTTCACTATCCCCGCCCGTAAACTGCACGTCAGCACCAAGCTCACGCTCGAACAACTCGCCCTGGTGGAAACGCTCGGCATCGGCCTGCACGCGGTCAACCGCTCCAACCCGAAGCCGGACGAGACGGTGCTGGTGCTGGGGGCCGGGCCGATCGGCCTCAGCGTGATCGAGTTCGCCAAACTGGCCGGCTCACGGGTGATCGTGGCCGACATGAACGAGAAACGGCTGGCGTTCGTGCGGGAGCAGATGGGCGTCGGTGAAACCCTGCTCGCCACCGGCACCGACGACGACGTGAAGCGGTTCGACGAACTGACCGGCGGGAAGCTGGGGAACGTGGTGGTCGATGCCACCGGCAGTGCGGCAAGCATGTCTGGGGCGTATCGCTTTGCCGGGTTCGCCGGGCGGGTGGTGTTCCTCGGCATCACCCAAGACCCGATCACCTTCCTGCAACCGCTCATGCACCGGCGAGAGATCACCTTCCTCGCCAGCCGCAACGCCCTGTCGCCCGAGTTCACCCGGATCATCCGGTTGATCGAAGACGGCAAGATCGACACCCGGCCGTGGATCACCCACCGCATCCCGTTCGACGGGCTGATCGACGCGTTCCCGTCGTTGCTCGACCCGGCGACCGGGGTGGTGAAGGCGGTCGTGGAGGTGTAGACTCTTCGCCCCCTCGCAGCCCCGCAACGTTGATTTCGAGGTGCAACGGAATGCCCCCACTCGGTGCCCACTTCTCGGTGGCCGGCGGACTGGTGAACGCCGTCCGCACGGCCGTCCGGTTCAGTTGCCAGACCCTGCAACTGTTCACCAAGAACACCGCCCAGTGGGCCGCTCCACCTCTCAAGCCGGACGACGTCCGGGCGTTCCGCACCGAGGCCACCGCGGCCAAACTCGTCCACCTCACCGCCCACGACTCGTACCTGATCAACCTCGCGGCCCCGGGGGACGAGTTGTTCCAGAAGTCCATCAACGCGTTTGTCATCGAGATGGAGCGGGCGGAGGAACTGGGGCTGGAGTACCTCGTCACCCACCCTGGCGCCCACGTCGGCAGCGGCGAGGAGGAGGGGTTGAAGAGGGTGGTAAAGGGGTTGGACGAAACCGCCCGTCGCACCCGTGGGTTGACGCCGCTCATCCTGCTCGAAACAACCGCGGGGCAGGGGAGTTGCCTGGGGTATCGATTCGAGCACCTCGCCTATCTCCTGGAACACGTTGCCGAACCGGAGCGGTTCGCGGTCTGCTTCGACACCTGCCACGTGTTCGCCGGCGGGTACGACCTCCGCACCGCCGCCGCCACCAAGAAGACACTCGCCGAGTTCGACACGGTCATTGGCCTCGACCGGCTCAAGTTGTTTCACCTGAACGACAGCGTGAAGGGATTGGGTAGCCGGGTCGACCGACATGCGGCCATCGGGGAAGGGGAGATCGGTGAGGCGGCGTTTCGGTTCATTAGCACCGACCGACGGTTTGCGGGCACGCCGATGATTCTCGAAACGCCCAAACACGACAGCGAGGGAAACGAACTCGATCCGGTGAATTTGGGCCGGTTGCGGGCTTTCGCGGGAGGATAAATTTGCCGATGTTAGCGGCCATCTGTCCGGTTTCTCGGCGCTGGCTTGCGGAGTTTGAGATTTTGGCTCATGCCGAGTGGCGTGGCACTCATGGGTCGCTAACATTTCGTCCATCTCGTCAGCGCTTTCTCGGTTTCTCTGCGCTTGGCTCGCGATCGCCGCGGGCGAGCTCACGCTCCTTTCCAGCACCCACTGGCCGTGATCTCACGGCAAAACCGTGGGACTGGACCACCACGGAGACACTTCCATGTCGATGCCGGCTCGGTTCGGATCGCTTCGCCGTTGGCTTCGCGTTGAACACCTCGAAGACCGTACCACCCCCACTGCTCTGGTCGTTGATCCGACGTCTTTCGCCCCGGATCGGGTACTCGTTTCGCTGGCCGACGGGGCCGATGTGTCGAGTACCCTCGCTGGACTGTCGGCAAGCCCCCTGGTGGCCGGGGTCGAACGTCTCGGGTTGGGCGTCTTTCAGGTCAACCTCCGGCCTGGGGTGAGTGTGCCCCAGGCCATTCCCGCGCTCGACGCTATCCGTGGGGTGTCGTCGGCTGAGGCCGACTATACCGTCGGGCTGACCCGCACCCCGAACGACCCGAGCTATGGCAGCCTGTGGGGGCTGAATAACACCGGGCAAGCTGGCGGCCGGCCGGATGCAGACATCGATGCGGCCGAGGCGTGGGACGTGGCCACCGGCACTGGCAACACCATCGTGGCCGTCATCGATACGGGGGTGGACTACACCCACCCAGACCTCGCCGCCAACATGTGGCGGAACCCCGGTGAGGTGGCCGGGGACGGAGTGGACAATGACGGTAACGGGATTGTCGACGACATCTTCGGGGCCGACTTCGCCAACAACGACGGCAACCCGATGGACGACAACAACCACGGCACGCACGTGGCTGGGACGATTGGCGCGGTGGGCAACAACGGCGTGGGGGTGACCGGGGTGGCGTGGAACACCCGCATCATGGCCCTCAAGTTCCTGACGGCCAGCGGCAGTGGGAGCACCAGCAACGCGATCCGGTCGATCGACTACGCCATTTCTAAAGGCGCCAAGATCCTGAACAATAGTTGGGGTGGGGGCGGGTTTAGCCAGGCGCTCCAGGATGCCATCACCCGCTCGCGGAACGCCGGGGCCATCTTCGTGGCCGCCGCCGGGAACAGTGGGCTGAACACCGACACCAATCCCAACTACCCGTCCAACTACCTGGTGGACAACGTCGTTTCGGTGGCCGCCACCGACCGCAACGACGCCCTGGCCAGTTTTTCCAACTTCGGGGCGACGACTGTTGACCTCGGTGCTCCTGGCGTATCCATCCTCAGCACCACCCGCAACAACACCTACAGTTCGTTCAGTGGCACCAGCATGGCCACCCCGCACGTGGCCGGGGCGTTGGCCGTCTTCTGGGACCAAAACCCCAGCCTGACCGCTCAACAGGTAATCCAGCGGTTGCTCGGCTCCGTCGATCAGATTACGTCGCTCAATGGTCGAACGGTCACCGGCGGGCGGCTGAATTTGAACAAGTTGCTCGCCAGCACCTCCCCGCCTGTGTCTCCCCCGCCGACCTCACCCCCCCCGCCAGCGGCCGATACTGCGGGCGCGCGGGTGACGACCTCGGCGTTTGTCGGCAGCGCGGCGAACAGTTTCAACCGCGTGCGCCTGACCTTCAACGAGGCCATCAACGCCAGCACCTTTACCCCTGCCGACGTGCGACTGACCCGACCTGGCGGAGCGGTCGTGACGGTGACCAGTGTCACCCCGGTGGCCGGGACCAACAACGCCTTCGATGTCAACTTCACCAGCCAGACGGCCGCCGGCACCTACGCCATCACCGTCGGCCCGGATGTGCTCGATCTGGCCAATAACCGGATGAACCAGAACGGCAACACGGTGAATGGTGAACTACCGGGCGACCAGTTCACCGCCACCGCCCGCCTGTTCCCCGCACGGCAGCAATTCACCCGATCTGGCCTGAGTGTGCCGATCAACGACTTGTCTACCTCCAGCGTAAGCATCACTGTGCCGTCCACCTCGGTGGTGAATGGCTTCACGGTCACCGACATCAACTTCCGTGTGTCACTCAGTCACACGTATACGTCGGACCTCGTCATCAGTCTCGTCGCCCCCGGTGGTCGGACGGTGACGCTGTTCAACCGGCGCGGAGGGTCGGGAGACAACCTGAACGGCACCTGGTTCAACGACGATGTGACAACGCCGATCTCCTTCGGGGCCGCTCCGTTCGCCGGCACCTTCCGCCCCGAGCAACTGCTCTCGGCGTTTGATGGCATCAACCCGGTCGGCGTCTGGACGCTGCGAGTGCAGGACGTCGCCCGGCAAGACGTGGGCCGCATCACCGGCGTGACACTCGACATCGCCACCGACCCAGGCCAGTCGGCGACCATGTTCGGCATGGCCGATGCCACGTTCACGGCCGCTCCGGTCTCGGTCGGGCCGGGGGTCGCCAACGGGTTCACCGGTGGCACGCCACAGTTGCTCGCCCCGCCGACCGCTACCACCCCGACGCGGTCGGCCCCGGCTGCCCCACCGACGGCGGATGTGGCTGTCAGCGGCACGGCTCCGGGAGTGGCCCCGGCGTTTGGTGGCATGGCCAACTTTGAGCCGACCTCGGTCGCCTGGTTCACACAGACCGACCGCACCGAGTTCGGTCTGTTCTCGGTGGCGTGATACTCTGAAACAACTGTGGGCCGCGGGCGAGAGGTTTCACCACTCACCCGCGGCCCACGTTCGTTCCTGCCGGCGGTCAGCCGTTCTTCGGCGGCTTCTTGATCAGGTCTGGCCCTTTACCGAACTTCTTTTCGTACCGCCCGCTGTCGCCCTTCACGTATTGCGTGAACCCGAGCCGTTCAAGGTTCTTGTCGCTGGTGGCGGCTTTCCCCTGGCTATCGGTCCAGGTGCGGGGGGCGTTCGGAGCGCCGAACACGCGGCGGCACGGTTGGCCGGTTTCGGGGTGGGCGACGAGCGGGGCGTCGGCCATCCGCTGGATCACCTCGAATTGCTCTCCGCCGGTGCCGTCGTCGTTCACCACTTCGTACAGGTACAGCGGCATAGTCACACCTCGTAGACTGGGTCTGCTTGAGTCGGGAGACCGGGCATGATCCACGGTGTTCGATCCGCATGGGTCACGCCGGGTTTCTCGACCCCGGCGGACCCCGCTCTCCAGTTTACCCCTTGCTCATTTCGTCGCGGACACTCTCCAACAACTTCTTGGTGGCCTTGATACCGTCCGCCTCACTCAACTTACCCCCTTCGTACTCGATCCCGACAAACCCGCTGTACTTGTGCTTCTTGAGCACGATCTCCATCATCTTCCGATAGTCGGTTTTGGTTTCGTTCCCCTTGTCGTCGAAGTCGTGGCTCTTGGCGCTCACCCCCTTGGCGAACGGCATCAACTCATCGACCCCCTTGTAGCGGTCGTACTGGCCATTCGTCAGCCCTTCCACCCCGGCGATGTTCCCCACCCCAAAGTTGCCGAAATCGGGCAGGGTGCCGCACCGCTTGTGATCGACCTTTTTCATCACCGCCGCCAGCCATCCACCGTGGCTGCTCAGCCCGCCGTGGTTTTCGACGATCACGTTAATGCCGTGCTTGTCGCCGAGTTCGCTGAGTTTCCGCAGGCCGTCGGCGGCCAGTTTCTGCGTCTCCTCGAAGCCTTTCTTCCAGTCGCTCGCTGCATTGACCCGGATGCTGTGGCAGCCCAGGAACTTCGCCCACTCCAGCCATCGAACGTGGTTATCAACGGCCGTCTGCCGCTTCTTGTCGTCCGGGTCGCCGAGGTTCCCCTCGCCGTCGCACATGATGAGCACGCTGGTCACGCCGTTGTCGTCGGCCACCTTCTTCAGGTCTTTCAGGTAGCCCTCGTCCTTCTTCTTCGCGGCGTAGAACTGGTTGACATACTCGATTGCGGCGATGCCGTACTCCTTCTTGGCGATCTCGGCGAACTTCAGGGGGTCTTTCTTCTCCGTCCCGCCGCGGCCGAAAAAGGCCCGATTGTGCGACCACTGGGCGAGTGAGATGTCGAAGAGGGGCTTCTTGGTGTCGGCGGCGAAGAGCCGCGGGGTGAGGGCGATAGCGGCACCGGCGGCAGCCGAAGCCGCGAGGAACGAACGACGGTCGAGCATGGGAAGGAACTCGCGTGGGAAAGGAACGGCCCGCGGGGATTGTACGGAGGCAGGAGCCGACTCTGCCAGGGGGGTGTCCGGGTCCGTGGTCGTGTGGAGCAAGAGGCGGATTTTCGCCCTTCTGCGAGTGGCGGTGGCCGGGGGGGGTATGTGTGTGGCAGGTGGCAGTGTGGCAGAGAGGGGGGGGAGAGCCGTGGGCCGTCGGTACGAACAATTTCCTCCGTTCACCAAGCTGAGTTGGACGCCTGAACGTCGAGGAGAAGGCCGAACCTGTTGCGGAGCAAGAGGTTCGGGTTGTGGGACTAGATGCTACAAGGGGGGTACTCAGCACACTCTTCCGACCTTCTGCGTAGCCGGTTCACTTACCCGCCCCCAGCTTTCCCGCAATCTCCTCTGCCGCCACGGTGGACGGGGCACCGGGAGCGGTCTTCTTGAGGTTGCTCACTGTTTGCTCGATTTGCCGGAGTTGCGGGGCGAAGGCTTTCTTGAATTCAGCCGTTCCCGGTTCCTTATCCTTCGCAGCGGCGAGGAGGGCCGTCTCCGCGGCCCGCACCTTCTCCAGCACCGGCCGCGCTTTCAACTCGGATGCCACTGCTTTGTCTTCCTTCAGCTTCGCGGTCAGGTCGCCCGCTTCCTTCCCGATGGCGGTTCCCTTCCACTTGACGGCTGTGACGGAGACCGCGTCGTAGGCGCTGATGGGGTCGTCCTTCAGCCCCTTCTTCGCCGCTTCCACGCGGGCCTGGGCGCCGCTCTGGAGCTTGGCCATCACTGCCTTAGCTTCCTTCCCTTCCGCCCCGTCCTTCAGTGCGGTCACTTTCTTCAGCAGGTCGGCCGGTGAACCCCCCTTCTTGAACGCCTCCAGGGCGGCGGTAATTCCCTTGCCCGGCTTGCCGCCGGCCTCCTCCGCCAGCATCTCGGCGAACGCTTCCCGCACCTTCGACTCGGCGTCCTTCGGGTGCCCATCGAACGCCACCTTCCCAGTGTGGTCGAAGAGCACGCAGTGTGGGATGCCGCCGCCCTTCAGCCCCTCCACACCACCGCCGGCGGTGAGCGGGAACCGCACCCCCAGGGATTTCGCCTTCGCCTTTACCGCGTCGGTGGTGGCGTTCTGCACGTGCAGCCCGACCACCGCCAACCCACCGTCGCCCAGTTCTTCGTGCCACTTGACCAAGTGGGGCATCGAGGCGATGCACGGCCCTCAGTTGATGCCCCACAACTCGACCAGCACCACCTGACCTTTCAGGTTGTCGGCGGACAGTTTCCCACCCTGAATAGGGTCGCCGAAGCGGACCGACTTGAGCGTGATGTCGTCGGCGACGACGAGGTTGGCTGATGCGAAGAGGGCGAGCAGTGCGATGGAGACGCGGATCATGGGTACCTCGGGGGTGGGTAACAACGCCACGGCGGTGATTCTACCACATCGGCAGTGCGGGTCACCGTGCCCACGGCGGTAGAACGCCCTCACCGCCATTGCGAGTGACTGCAGCACGGATGGCAGTCGGGTCGGCATCGTATGGGATGTAGCGGTAACGGGTGTCGGCGGTACACCCGCGGAAGAGCGTTCGGAACATCCCGCGGAGTTTCACCGGCTGCTTCGGGTCGAACGGGATGTCGTCGGGCTTCGTCCACGGCACCGGGTCGCTGGCCTCCACGAACAGGAATGTGTTCTCCAGCCCGTCGGGGAAGTCGTCGGCCAACTTCACGGTCTTCCCCGGCTCGAACGGCGTGCCCGGTCCGACGAACACCTTCAACATGGTGTGATCCGGCGGGGCGGTCACGTACCGCTGGAAATGCACGCTGTACGACTTCGGCATCCGCGGGAGAAGTTTCGCGTTGTGTTCACTGTCCCACGGCTCGTTGAGGTGGAATTCGGCGAACAGTTTTTCCTGATCGATGAACGGCAGGATCAACACCCGCCAACTGAAGAGGGGTTTCCCATCTGAGCCGCACACTGCGGCGGGGGGCAGGTGACCGTGAACGTCCTCGTAGTTGTGGAACGCCAGCGACACACTGCCCAGGTTTCAATGGATGCGGGCGGCGTCTTCCTGCACACGCTCGACCGCCGTCCACAACCCGAATCCGC
The DNA here is from genome assembly GCA_025459365.1 of Fimbriiglobus sp. GTDB lineage: Bacteria > Planctomycetota > Planctomycetia > Gemmatales > Gemmataceae > JALHQU01. The sequence goes on along the minus strand of JALOQR010000113.1, from coordinate 3,547 downwards.
AGCCGCCGAGCACGACCACCGTGGCGGGCAGAAGGATTTTCCATCGACGTCGCATGGTTCACCTCCGGGTCATCTGCCCAGCTTTTCGAGGATGTTTTTTGTCATCCGCACTACCACAGGGTCGTTGCCTCGTAGGCCGTGGCTCCAGTCGGTGGTGCCGACCGTCACGACCGTGCCACCGCGGGTGTAAGTGCCGACCACCGCGTTCCCGGTGCGGCCCTTCTCCCACCGCTCGTACCACTCGCAGTCGTCCGGGTGCCACCGCACCGGGCAGGTTGCCAACACCTCAAACCCTTTTGGCGTGCCATCCTTGCTCGTCGCCTCTGGCAAACCGTCTTTCCACGCCAGTTCGCACCCGTCGCACTCGTAGCCGACAACGGTGTCCTTGCCGCCGAACTTGTCGCCCCGCTTCACCCCCGTACCGGCGAACAGCCAGTGGTCCGGGCGGTGCACGGTGAATTCGGCCGGAGCGTCCATGAACTGCCCGTGACTCTTGCGATACCCGCCCCACAGGAAACCGACGCCGGTGAGTGAGTTCTCCGGGCGATTCACCAGGTAATGACTCCACAGGGTGGAGAGCGTTTCAAACTTCCCGGCCTTGTAGTCTGGATCGTCGCCGAAGTTCTGCTTCCAGCAGGCGAGTGCCCGTCCGTTATCTTCGCTGCGTACCTGCCAACAGCAGGTGTTGCCGCTGAAAAAGGCGACGTTACCACCATCCGAGACAAACTTCTCCAGGTTGTCCCGCATCGGCTTCGACCAGTATTCATCGTGCCCGACGCTGAGCACCAGCTTGTATGACTTCAAGAGTTCCGGGCGGGACTCGAGGTCGGAGTTGACGGCGTAGTCAAGGGCGTACCCGTTCGCCTCGGCCCAGGCGATGAAAGGTAACTCCCAGTTGGCGAACTGCGAGTACTGTGGGCGGTCGAACGAGACTCGACGGCCCTGCACCTTGTGCCGGCCGTGGTAGGCATACAGGCTATACCCGCCCCAATTGGTGTACGCGTTGTAGGTGTTGGTGCTCAGTTGGAGTAGGACCGTTGCGGTCTTCCCCGGTTCGTTCGACCGGACGACGAAAAACGGTTCGTGCGGGGATGGCTTGTCGGCCCCGGTGGGGGTGAGGCGGGCGGCGTAGTACCCGCTCCGCCAGTCGGCCCCGACCTTGAACTCCACCCCGGCGGGCCACCGGCAGCCGTGCGAACTGGCATCCTTCGGCACCGAGTACTTGGCTCCCTTCACCCCTTTCTCGGCCCACACCACCTCCCTCTTCTGGCCGAGTCGGGCGACTTCCACATCGTATGTCACCGCTTCGGTGGAAGTGTGCAACTTCACTCTGTCGCCAGGAGCGTAGCTCGACTGGTCGGCGTACCCTTCCACTGGGGAAGGAACGGGTTTCGGTTGGCCGAGGGCGGCACCAGCGACCAGTGCAGAACCGGTGGCGAGGGCGGATCGGCGGGTGGGGCGGGGCATGGCACGCTCCGTGGGAGGGTTGGAGTGTACCCCTTCGCATTCTTGCGGTGGAAACGAAAACGGCCGCCCCGATTGGGGCGGCCGCACAGCGGTCGGAGTTGGTTAACCGACGAAGATGCCGTTGTTGTTGTTGCTATCGAAGGCGAACAAGCTGTCGAGCGGAGCGAGGTTCACCCCCGAGAAGACCTGCAGGCGAGACTGCCCGCCGGCCCCGAGGCCGACGACGATGTCAGCCCGGCCGTCGGCGTTCAGGTCGCGGGCGGCGACCGTCACCCCACCGGTGAAAGTGGGGGCGGCCGCGAAGAAGTCGGCGACTGTGCCGCCGGCGAAGTTGATCGCCCGCACCCGCGGGCCACCGCCAGCCCCGGCCCCGGCGATCAACTCGGCCCGCCCATCCCCATCCACGTCACCCATGGCCAGGTTCACACCGCCGGTGAAGTCGCCCAGTGGTTGGAACCGGCCAACGGCGGTCGGGGTACGTGCAGCAATGTCGTACACCACCACCTGCCCGGCCACCCCGCGCCCGGTGGCGGTGCCCACCTGGGCACGGCCGTTGCCGAGGAAGTTGCCGGCCGCCACCCGCACTCCGCCGGTGTACGACGGGTCGAATGCGAAGAAGCTAGCCAGTTCACCGCCAGTGCGACCACTGAAGACCCGAACGTGCGGGCCACCACCAGCCCCGGCCCCGGTGATCAGATCGGCGGCACCGTCCCCGTCCACATCACCGGTCGCCAGGAACACCCCACCGGTGAACGTCGGATCGTAGGCGAAGAAGTCGCGGATGACCGCCCCGCTGCGCCCGTCATACACTCGCACCCGCGGGCCACCGCCGGCCCCGGCTCCGACCGCGATGTCGTCCACTCCATCCCCGGTCACATCGCCAACAGCCGTTGTCACACCACCCAGGAAGGTCGATTCGAACGGCTGGAAGCGGTAGAGTTCGCCACCAGTCGCGGCGTCCAGCACTCGCACCGTCGATGCGGTTCCAGCCCCGCTCCCCACGGCGTAGATGCGGCGACCAGCGGTGCCGCTCCCGGTCGGCCCGACGACCGACGGGTTTGTGTTGCCGGGGGCCGTCGGCAGTTGCTGGCCGGGGGTGCTCGGTGGAACAGTTACCGTTGCGCCCGGCGTTGAGCCGAGGAAGTTCTGCTTGCTCACCACGCCCGGTTGCTGCGGGTTCGGGGTGGGTGGATCGACGATCACCCCGGGCTGCACCTTGCCGAAGTTGAGCGGGCCGGCGTCGCGGTTCAGCCCCACCCCACCGAACGAGGTGTTCGAGCTGGCGGTCACCGTCAGCCGGGCGGCGTTCTGCGAAGCGAAGTCGGTGAACCCGGCCGGGGTGTTCGTCTGCACCACCGAGTAGTTGCCTGGCGGTAGGTTGGAGAACGAGTATCGGCCGTTGACGTCAGTCACTGCCACGAGTGGTGCGCCGGTGAGGTCGGTGGTCACCGGCCGGCCACCGAGGGTGGTGCCGGTGAGGGTGACGGTCGCCCCGCCCAACCCCTGTTCGCTGGGGTCGAACTGGGAGTTGCGATTCACGTCGTGCCACACATACCCATACAGGCTGACCGGCTTGAGTTCGCCGAAGTTGTTGTTCAACGACGATCCGCCTGGCTGCACGGTGAGCAGGCTGATGACATCGTTCCCAGCCGTGCCCCCGGTGGTGCCGGCGGTGTCCTTCCCGTCGATGAATCCGGCCGGCTGGCTCTGCGTAATCGTGTAGAGACCAGGAACCAGGTTGCTGAACTGGTAGAACCCGTTGGCGTCTGTGGTGGTGGTCGCCCCGTTGCTCAGGCGGACGATCACCCCGGGGATACCCGGTTCGCCGGGTTCCTTCACGCCGTTGTCGTTGGGGTCCTCGTACACGAACCCCGAAACGGTACCAGGCACAGGCGGCGGCGGGATGACTGGCACCAACTCGCCGAAGTTGTTGTTGATGCTGTTGGCGCCGGGTGGTAGCGGGACGGCGGTGAGGGTGTCGTTTTGGGGTGCACCGCCGCCGGTGGAACCGGGGGTGTCTTTGCCGTCGAGGAATCCGGCTGGTTGCACTTGTTGCACGCCGTAGGTTCCGGCGGGCAGG
>JALOQR010000112.1:12809-15143 GCA_025459365.1 Fimbriiglobus sp. | reverse complement strand
TCGGTAGGGTCAGTGTTAAACTCGTTTCCGCCTCCGGACGACGACACGAACCACCGCCACTGCCACCCCGACCGCGATCAGGGCGGCCCCCCCGCCGAATAGCCACCAGTTTCGCTCAGCCCGCTGTTCGGCCTTGAAGGTCTCAAGCACCGCCGGGTCGGTACGCGGGTGGGGTTGGTAACTGCCATCCGCTTGCACCACACCGGTGACGTATCGGCTCCAATTCTCGTCGAGCACGTTGGTCCCAACGGGAAACGAGAGGTCGAAAACGAGAGGTCGAAGGCACCCCGTTCCGGTTCGCCGTTCAGCGTGTACTTCACGACGGTGAACTTTTTCGTCATGCTTGTCGGCTTGCCTGCGAACGTCGTTCGCACCTCCCACGACGAAGGCACCCAGACTCCCGACTCGTGTCGCACAAACGCGGTATCGAACTCCGTCCGAGCGCCGGATGCTGGTATGGTGAAGGTCTCACGGGCCAGCACCCAATCACGACTCGGGCACAGCCAGTACGTCCGTACGCCATCACCCGAAGCCGTCTCACGAAATGGCAGGCACTCAACTCCCTTGATGGCCGCTTTTTGGCCTGCCGGCGCGAGCAACCCGGCAGATAGGTCATCGATCGCGTCCGCCCCCCCAGCACGCAGGCAGCGGGTGAGCGGGCGGAAGGTCTCAAGACGGGCTTGGAGGTAATCGGCCTGATTCCGAACGTAACCGGCCGGTGATCTCGCCGGATCGTTCTGCAACTCCCGCTTCCCCCGTTCGGTAAATACGAATGTCTCACCGAATTGACCGAAGTGGCTCCCAGTCCACCGATCCCCATCGACCTCCAATCGGAGTTTCCTGCCGTGGAGGACGAACCGAGCGGTGTAAACACAATGCCTGTCTTCGGCCGGGATCGTATGCCCCTTCATTCGGGACGGTTGAAACGGTGAATTTGCGATCTGGGCAGAGATCGCGTCTTTCGAGTAGAACGCCTCCACGCGGATGTCGAACTCGGCGGAGATCACCTTCTGCTGGCGCTCCAACCACGCGGCGTTGATCACCTCTGGGTCGGGGGCTTGTGCGCCAGCGACGGGTGCCGCGACGAGGGCACAGACGGTCCCCAGGAGTCGAACGGTTCGGATCACGGCTGTTTCTCCGGGCGGGGGCGAATGGAGAGTCGGATTGACACGGCGACGGTGTGCGTCTGGTCGGCATCGTCGGTGAGCGTGAAAACGATTTGGGCGTTGTCGGTCGACTTTTCCGCCCGTTGCGCCAAGTCGAAAGCCAAGAGGTCGGGTAAGTTCGTGGGGCGGGCACTCAGACCAGCCGGTGGACTCACATTCGTAACTGTAAGTTTCCGTCCGCTGCCTGAGGTGAGCGTTACCGTCTCCGAGACTTCCTCGCCAAAAGTTCGGTCCCCGAAGTTGACCACAGCCGGCACAGCCACCACATCCGGACCCACTTCGAATCTCAAAGGTATGTGGACCGCAGGCAACGTCGTGCCGTCATCCCGAACCGGGGACAGCGTGAGACTGGTCGAGTACTCACGGCGGGCGAGACCACGCTCCGGGGTGACCGTTACCTTGGTCCAGCGGTCCTGATGGGTGAGATCGATTCTCACGACTGGCGTGTCGGCTCGCACATCCACCTGTGCGGATTCCGCAAATGTCTCGATCCAGAATTCGATTCGCCCCTTGTCCGGGGCCAACTCGGAGATACGCCCGAGGTCGAGCCGATCTGGGCACCGCACGGCCGATCGTACCGTCCCACCGAGCGACCACGAGATGTCGTTCGGCTCGCCCTTCACCGTCGCCCACATCCTGGTCTCGAACCTCACCGTCGGTTCGGACGACGCACGCGATCGATCCGGCCGCAGGTTCAGCGTCACTTCCACCCGTTTCCGCTCACCTGGCTGGAGCGTCAACGTGGTTGGAGAGAAAGATTGGCAGGTACAGGAACCGGACAGTCGAGTGATTTCTTTCGTGCTCTCACTCCTGTTCTCAATGGTGACCGGCCAGCTTAAACTATCTTGTTCCCACACGTCGCCGAAATTCAACTCGGCTGGTGGGATGTAGAGGCTTACCGGCGGGGTGGTGACCGATGGCTGTGAGCGGAGTGCGTTGCCCGCCCACGTGCCGGCGATACCGGCAAGGGCAACACCAACTATCCCGACGACGAACAGGATGAGAAACCGCCACATGGGGTCAGCCCTCATGTCGAACAACAAGTGACCGCGAACTCCAACCTCTCTTCAGCCGTGCCGAAGAGCCGTGCCGAAGAGCCGTGCCGAAGAGCCGTGCCGAAGAGCCGTGCCGAAGAGCCGTGCCGAAGAGCCGTGCCGAAGAGCCGTGC
>JALOQR010000112.1:0-12755 GCA_025459365.1 Fimbriiglobus sp. | reverse complement strand
GAAGAGCCGTGCCGAAGAGCCGTGCCGAAGAGCCGTGCCGAAGAGCCGTGCCGAAGAGCCGTGCCGAAGAGCCGTGCCGAAGAGCCGTGCCGAAGAGCCTACCTCAACTTTCGGAGATGATAACCGGGATGTGATGGGTGTCAAGCGTCTATTTCTGATTTCGCTCAACTGACGTTGCCGGCGGACCCAGATCCCTCTGAGCCTGCCGGCGTACAACGTCGGCCGGTCGATTCGCCGAAGGTCACTTCCGCACGTACAGCCATACGAATCCAGTCATCTCCTCCGTCACAAACTCGCTCCGCTTCTGGTACAGTTTGCTGTACTCCTCGCTCGCCTTCCGCATCTCCTTCTCCAGTTTCTCCCGCGCCTCCTTCTGCTCCTTTGTCAGTTCCTTCTTCTCCTTGCCGTCCTTCTTCTCCCGGAACTCCTTCATGTACGCCTCCTGAACAGGGGCCATCGCCGCCTGCGCCTTCTCGAACTCCTTCTGCCACTCGGCCGCCTTCTTCACCATCTCCTCGTCGCTCAGCCCCTTCGCCGGGGTCACCAGGGTGGTGCTGTCGCCCACGAGCAGGTCGAGCTTGCCGTCGCCGTTGATGTCGGCCACCCACACCCGCACGCCGTAGGTGGGGCGCTTGATGTCGGTTTCGCGAAGGGGCTTGAAGGTGGCGCCGGTCTTGCCCCACTCGTCTTCGGCCGGGGCGACGAGCACCTGGAACGGCTTGAGGGTCGGCACCTTCCCCTTGCCAGCGGTGTTGTCTGCCCAGTACACCGCCCCGTCGCTCGACCCGCTCACCAGGTCGAGGTCGCCGTCGCCGTCCCAGTCGACCACGAATGGATCGCTGTGGACGCCGGTAATCTTGAGCGGTTTATCCCCGCCCTTGATCTGCTCCGGTTTGGGGGCGAACTTGCCCTTGCCCTCGCCCTTGAACCAGAAGAAGGTGCCGGCGAAGTTGCCGACGACCAGGTCGAGGTGGCCGTCGCCGTCCCAGTCGGTGGCGAACGGGCGGGTGCAGATCTTGTCGGTCATCCGTTCTTCGTCGTCGGCCGGGATGATGAGCGGTTCGCCGTCGGTGCCCTTCAGTTCAACGGCTTTCTTGAACGTGCCGTCTTTGGTGCCGTAGAGCACGTGGAACGTGCCGGCCATGCTCTTCTCTTGCCGGGAGTACGACCCGGAGAGGATGTCGGTGTGGCCGTCCCCGTCGAGGTCCACAAACTGTGGAGTGGAGGACGTGCATCACCACACGCCGGGCACTTGCGCCACCTTACCTTCGGCCTGCAGCCACTCGCCGGGGGCGAACTTCAGCCCGCCCTGGTGCTCGAACACCCGCATTTTGCCGTCGCGAAACTGGCCGACGACGAGGGCCTTCTTCCCGTTCACCTCGGCCCAGGCGGGGCAGGCGTAGCCGGGAGATTCGACGCGAATCGGCTTGTCACCGGCCTTCAGTAGCACCGGTGCTTCGAACTCCGCCGCCCACCCAGGGGCAGCGCAGGCAGCCAAGCCGAGGGCCGCCAACAGTCGCAATTTCATGGAGACACCCTCCGCCGCGCCGATGGCCTCCAAACTTGGGGGGGGCGGCTGCGGCGGAGACATCGTACCCAGGCGGGGCGGCTCTCACCAGTGCATGACGAACCCGCCATCGACGTTGATCGTCTGGCCGGTGACGGCGTTAGCCCGATCGGACGACAGGAACACCACCATTGCCGCGATGTCGTCGGGCGTCTGCCACGTGCCGAGCGGCACCACGGCCCGTACCTTCCGCCCGGCCCACTCTTCGTAGGTCAGTCGTTCGGCTTCGGGGGTCTGGTCGTGCCAGGCCTGCCACACGGCTTTGTTCAAGGGTGTCTGCACCATGCCGGGGCAGACGGTGTTGACGCGCACGCCGTGCGGGGCGAGGTCCTTCGCCATGCACTGGGCGAAGTTGATGTTGGCCGCCTTGCTGGCGCTGTACGGCGGGTCGGTGGGCGAGCCGATCTGCCCGGCGACGGAGGCGAGGAAGACGAAGGAGCCGCGGCGGGCTTCGATCATCCGCGGGGCGAAGGCGTGGGCGACGTTCACCATGCCGAGGACGTTGACGCCGAGCACATGCGGCCAATCGGCAGGGGTGAGGTTGGTGAAGGGGAAGCCGAACTTGCCCGAACCGATGGCGGCACAGTGGGCGACGTGATCGACCGTCCCGGCGGCACTGGCGGCGGTCTTGACGGCGTCGAAGTCGGCGATGTCGAGTACGTCAAACTCGGCGGCCAGTTCGCGGGCGGCGGTTTCGATGGCGGGGTCGCGGTCCCAGAGCCGTAGCAAGCACCCCTCCGCCGCGAACGCCCGCGCCGTGGCCCGCCCGATGCCGCTCGCAGCCCCCGTGACAACCACCCTGTGCCCGGCCAGGTGCAGATCCATGTCGGCCTCGGCAGTCCTACCCTGTCAGGGGCTTCAGCGGGGCGGCCGGACCGTCGGCACCGGCTTGGTGATCGGGATGGTCGGCACGTTCGGCAACGGCAGGGGCGAGTCGGGCACCTGCACGGTCGGCGGAGCGGAGAGCGGTGGCGGCGGGGGCAGTTCGATCTTGGTCGGCTCCGGTTTCGGTGCCTCGACGGCCTTCGGCATCATCTGGGGCACGCTCGCCGGCATCCGCTGGGGCACCGGCGGCGGGGCGATTGCTGGTACTGTCGCCGATTTGGGCGGGGGCGTCTTCGTCGCCACCGGCTTGGCCAGAGGTGGCTCGCTCGATGCCGCATACGGAGCGACCGTGCCCTCCCCCTGGGTAATCGCCTTGAACCCACCTTCGGTGAGCGGTCGCTTGGCGGAAATCGTTGGAGCCGGGGAATTGGGCAGTTTCACCGTCGGCCGGGCGAGCGGCGGCTCCGACGACTGCGAGTTGGCCGTCGCCGTCGCGGGTCGGTAACCAGCAGCGGCGTACTGTGCCAGTGCGGCTTTGGCGGCTGCCCGCACGCTCTTATCCGGATCCTCGCCCTCGGCCTTCTCCAGCGCCGTCACCGCCTGCTGGTAGATCACCTTCAACTGCCCAAGCGACTCGGCGGCGGTCGCTCGCACGTCCGGCGATGGATCTTTCAGGATCGCCCCGCACAGAGCGGTCACAGCTTCGAAGTTGGCTTTCGGGTCGGCGTTTCGCAGTGCGGCAGCGGCGGCTTTCCGCTTCGCCTCATCACGGTCGGATTCAAGCGTGCCGACGTGATTTTTGTCCGCCCCCTCAGGCTTGGCCTGCTCCTTCTTGTCTTGCTTTCTCTTGAACAGCCCCAAGCCGAGGTCGATGGCCGGGGCCGGGGCCGCCGCACCCACGGCCACCGTTACTGCCAGCGCGAACAATCGACGTTTCATGAATGGCAACCTCCGAACGTGTCGTGGCCCAGCATTCTGGGATCGTCCGGCCGCGTCCGTGCTTGCTCGGCATTCTGCCCGCCAGGCATCGGGGGAACCGGCCACTGGCATACCAATTCGCCGAATCGCCCCCACCCCGACTCCCGGCAGGGTTTACCGATACTGTAATGACCGGCCCGGCCCAGGGCGAGGCCGTCGGCCTACACTAGTGCTCATGCTCCCTCTTCCCGCGTTGCTCGCCGAGTTGGTCCGCATTCCGTCGGTGAACCCGATGGGCCGCACTGATATTCCACCGGAGTTATGCGGTGAATCCCGGATGACCGCCGCATGGGAGCGGCACCTGCTCACGCTCGGCATCCCCGTCGAGCGCCAGCAGGTCGAACCCGGCCGGCACAACCTGATCGCCCGATACACCCCACCCACTTCGCCTGCCTTCACGCTGCTGTTTGAAGCCCACCTCGACACCGTGCCAACCGACGGCATGACGATCGAGCCGTTCGCCGCGAAGGTCGAGGGCGGCAAGCTCTACGGCCGCGGGGCGTGCGACGTGAAGGCCGGCGGGGTGGCCATGTTCGGGGCGTTTCGCCGGCTGGTGGCCGAGCGTCCGCCAGGGTCGGCGGCGGTGGTGCTGGCGTTCACGGTAGACGAGGAGCACACCTTCCACGGCGTGCAGCGGCTGATGGAGTCCGGGGTGCGGGCCGACTTCGCGGTGGTGGCCGAGCCGACGCGATTGAACATCGTCCGGCAGCACAAGGGTGTGGTGCGGTGGAAGCTGCACACAAGCGGGGTGGCGTGCCACAGTTCGGCCCCGGAGCGGGGTGTGAGTGCGGTCTACCGCATGGCGAAGGTGCTGGCGGCAGTGGAGGAATACGGGCGAGAGTTGCAGGCGACGAAGGTCCACCCGCAACTCGGGCCGGCGACGCTGAGCGTTGGCATCATCGCCGGCGGGGTCAGCCCAAACACCGTGCCCGATTCCTGCTCGATTCACCTCGACCGACGCTTGCTACCCGGCGAGAGCGGGACCGAGGCGATCAACGACGTGACCCGGTTCGTACGGAACTGGCCAGGGGTTGACTTCCCGCTCACGGTCACGCCGAGCCTGGACTGCCCGGCGCTGCCGGCCGAGGGCGGCGACGAGTGGGTGAGACGGTTCGGAGACGCGATCGATTCAGTGGTGGGAGGGCACGAGATCCACGCCGTGCCCTATGGCACCGACGCCAGCACGATCCGGCAGGCGGGCATCCCGGCGGTGGTGTTCGGCCCCGGCGACATTGCCCAGGCGCACACGAAGGACGAATGGGTGGAACTGGCCCAGGTGGAGCAGGCGGCCGAGGTGCTGTTCCGGTTCGCGTGCGGACGCAGTGGACCGTCCGGCGGGTGATGGGGTGATGGGTTCCCTCGCACCACCGGCCCTCTCTCTGCCACACTGCCACCTGCCACGCACATACCCCCGCCCCTGCCACGGCGAGTCGATAGAGTCTGTCGCCCCTCCGTGGCTGATGCCATTTCGCCATGATTCCAGGGGTTCCGTCGCACCTCCGGTGCTCCGTCACCCCTGGCTACCGACCGCCGCCGCTCCGCAGAGGCCGTGATTGCTTCTCACCCGCCTCACGCCGCGGCGTACTTTGCCCGCATACCGTCGAGGAACTTCTTGCTGTCGGCGGTCACCTTCCAGGCATCGGGCCAGAAGCACAGATCGACGCACCACCAGTCGTTTGGCACGCCGGCCGCTTGAATGGCCGGGAACAGTTCCTCGAACTTCAGATGCCCGGTGCCGAACGGATTGTGGGTACTCGTATTGTGCTCGTTCAGGCTACCATCGCTATCGATGACGTGAACGTGGGTGATCTTCCCTTTCAGCTTGTTCAGCAGTTCCACCGCCCCGCCGGGGAGCAGTTCTTTCTCGCCCTGGTGGTTGGCCCCGATGGCGGCGCACATGTGGGCGTGGCAGGTGTCGTAGAGCACACCGAAGTTGGTGTTGCCCTTCGCTCGCACCCCATCCACGATGGCCAGAATCTCGCTCGGCTTGTTGAACACGAACCCCGGCTCGAACTCCCAGCACACGTTCAGCCCGAAATCGGCTGCGATCTTGCTGCACTTGTCCCACACGGCGATGAAGCGGTCCATGCCCGCCTTCATCCCCACCTTCTTACCTTCTTCGGTGCTGAAGTAGTCGGGCGACAGTACCGTGTCCACGCGGATGGTGCCGGCGTTCAGGTCGGAAGCGAACGCACACCAGCCGAGGAAGGCGGTGGTGTAGGCGGCTGGAATCTCGTCGAGAATGCTGACGCCGGGCGTCTTGAAAGCCCACAGATCGACCGCGATGCCGGACAGCGCCAGGCCGTGGTCGGCGATCTCCTTCTTGAGCTTCTCGCGGCTTTTCTTGGTGGGGTGGGTGGCGGGCGACGGGTGTGGGCCGAAACTGCCGAGTTCCACCCCGTCGTAACCGAGGTCTTGCAACTTGTGCAGGATAGTGTGGAAGTCGTTGGTCGGCTCGGCCTGGTTGAACAGGTACGCCCAGGTGCCGATGGAGATGCGTGCTTTCGCCACGGGGCGGGTCCTCGGTGGAGAGTAGGGAGGTCGGTGGCACAGGCATTTCTGCCTGCGGTGCAGTCACTCCGGCAGCAAGGCCTGGACGACCGAACCAAACCAAGTGAGAGGTTTGCCCTCGACAAATACCGGGGTTCAACCTACTTTGACCGACCGGCATCGTGCAGAGTAGAAATGCGATCTCGCCACGCGGGTGTTGATCCGAAACCCATCTGCAGTCTAAGAGTTAGGATAGCGAACTTGGGTGACAGAGTGTGAGGTTCGGCCGGTTATTCTGCGGTCAGTCGGACGTTTTTCCCGTCGGCAGGCGCAAGTTCCCGGCTTCTCCCGCGAACTTCTCCTAAACACCCGGTGTCGGTGGGGTTCTTGAACTCTGAGGAGGATTGTGCGTGAAACGCGTGAACGAACAACTTGACCCCCGACAGACCGCGTGCCTGGACCGCCGCACCGTCGCGGCCCCCAAGTTGGTCATTGGGCTGATCCACGGGGAGATTGCCCGCGGCCTGGAATTGCACTTCAAGGCCGCCGGCTGGCGGGTTTGCTCGGCCGACACCGCCGCCGAACTGCGGCGACACGCCGAGGGTGGGCGGGCTACGGCGATTGTGCTCCCCGCCGGCGTGTGCGGCGGGGAAAGCGGTTACCTGACCTGTGCCAAATTGGTCCGCTCGCTCCCCAATGTGCGGGTGGTAATGGTCGGCCCGGAAAGCAAGCGGCACGCCCGCTTCGCCCGGTTCGCCGGCGCTGTCGCCTACCTGCCCGAGACGGCCACCACCGCCGAGTTGGTGAAACTGATCTCTCCGCAGCGGTAACCCGGTACTGAAACGAAGCATGGCCGCAACACGGTCGGTCCTGGATGGACCAACCGTGTTGCGGCCATGCTCGTTTTCATCGACCGCCGACACCTCACGCCATTTCAAGCACCATCTGCACTCGCTCCGCGGCCAAGAGTTCGCCCGACTTCTCCAGCCGGTTCGCCTCCTCCCGCACCGCCTCGAACCCTTCTCGCAAAGTTGTCAGGATCTTCTTCGCGTTGCGCACGTTCTCCAGCCGTGGCGTCCGGAGTTCGTTCACCACGTACTCGTACAGGCGAAGCACGTTCGTCGCCATTTCCGGGGCAATGTCGGGCCGCACACCCGAGGCCAGCTCGGCGACAATGAGCTGAGCCTTGGCCATGTACGGGGTCGCCACCGGCACGTCCCCGTTGGTGAGGGCCATCTCCGCCTTGGTTAGGCGGGTGAGTGCTCCGTCGTACAGAGCCAGGAGCAAGTCGATGCGGGATGTGCCGGCATGCGGAGCGGCGGCCGGGGCGGCGTACCGGGCGTAGGCGTTCATGGGGTCCTGTGCGGGGAAATCAGCGGTTCGAGGAGGTCGGGATGACCAGCGAGGCGAGCTGGCCCTGGACGCCCTTCAGTTGGTTGACGGCGGCTTCCATCGCGGCGAACTGAGCTTCCAGATCGGCCGTCTTCGACCGCAGGAAGTCGTTCTGCCGGGTGATCGTCTTGTCGATGTCGGCGGTCTGCTGACGGAAGGTGTCGGTAACCGCCTTCAGCCGGCCGGTATTGGCATCCAGATACTTGTTCAGCACAGCATTCACGCGTCCGGCCAGACCCAGACCGACGGTCAGGTTGGCCGAACCTGGTGCGGGGAGGGCGGCTCGCACCTGAAGCCCGTCGGTGTTGGCGTTGCCCGAACGGCCGGAGAGTACCTGGCCCGAGCCAGTGGCGGCCTCGGTCACGCCATTCACCACGAAGTTGCCGGCCACGTTGGTACCAACCGACCGCTGACCAGCGGTGAACCCCAGGGCGGTGAGGGCGGTGCCATCGACCAGTTCGACCGACGACGACCCACCGAACTGCTGGCTGGCGATCTGGATCCTACCCCCACTATCGAGACCAACAGAGACGGAATTGCCGTCCAGAGCGGGCGTGGCGTTGATCCGCTGCTGAAGCATCTGCACCAGCGACTCGGGAGTGTATGTGCCCGGGTTAAGGGTGACTCCGCCGGAGAGTAGTCCGTTCACCCGCAATTGAAGGGCGTTGTTCGGCGGGCTGATGATGACCGACGGAGCTGGCGGGCCAGACGACACCACCACCGCCCGGGTCGCCGGGGAAGTGACGTTGACCTGGAACGGGGTGCTGCCCGATGGCTTGGTCCTGGGTGTGCCGAGGACGAACTCCACGCCGGGGGAGTCGGAACTACCAGACACGGCGAACAGCTTCTTCACATCGGCCGGGGTAACGCCCCCCTGGCCATTCAGCACGGCCGTCAACTTGGACTGATCGAACGTCAGCTTCCCCTTTTCGTTCAAGGACAGGCCGACGGCCGACAGGCGGTTGACGTTCGGGTTCAGCCCCGGCACGGTGGCGGTGAGAGCGGCCGACAGTTCGTCGCCGACGGCGGCGGCATCGCGGTTCCCCTGAAGCACCCCGGCCGCCCGCGTTTCCGGGTCGAACTTCGTCTGCTCGGCCAGGAAGTCGCGGATGTCGTTGAACGTGTCAACGAACTCCTTCACCGCTTTCACCGTGCCGGCGGTGTCGTTCGCCACCGTCAGGTTGACCGGCTTGGCCGGATCGGCCCGTTGCAAGGTCAGGCTCACCCCAGGGATGAGCTTGTTCATCTGGTTGGTGCTACTGGTGACGGTGAGTGCCCCGGCACCACCACCAACGGTGACGCTGGCATCGGTGGCCGCCTGCACCACCCGGGCCGTGGGGTCGATATCGGCCCCGGTGCCATCGGTGAGGTTGTTGGTGACGGTGATGGCGTTTGCCGCGCCGGTCTTGGCCGAAGTGAGGAGCAGGCGGTACGGGGCGGAAGAGCCGTCGTTGATGATCGACGCCCGGACCTCCCCGCCGGCGGCGTTCACCGCGTCGGCCAGCCCCTGGAGGGTGTTGTTCCGCGAATCGAGTGTGACGGTGGTGGCTGCCCCGGACCCAACCTGAATCGAGAGGGTGCCGGTCTTCAGGGTGGCGTTCGGATCGGCGAACCCCCCGGACGCCACCTGGGCGGCGTTGGCGAGCGAGTTGACCGTCAAGGAGTAAGTACCGGGAACGGCGGCGGTGCCGGCCACCGCCGTCACGGCGGTGTCATCGGAGGTGGTGGCGATGCGGCCATCGAACGCGCTTCCAGCCGAGCGGGCGAGAGCGTTCGTCTTGAACTGTAGATCGAACAGCTTGCCCTGAAGAGTGGCGAAGGCCGTCTGTCGGGTGGTGATGGCCGTTTTCCGCTCGGTCAGGGCGTCGATCCGCCGCTGGTTGATGCGGGTCAACCCCTCGACCAGTTTGGCGGTGTCGATGCCGGTGGCCAGGCCGGCGAAACCCAGGCCGTTTGTATTGGAGGCGGACACCGAAGACACGGCACACCTTTGGGGTTAGGGAGAGGACGAGGCCATCCCTGGGCCGCCGCGAGCGTTCTCCAACCGGTGTTATCGGGCGGATGGTGGCCGATTTGCGGGGGTGGAAAACGAAGAGGGGCGGCCGGCAAGGTTTCCCCCACCGACCGCCCCCACCCCTCCGGACGACGGATTAACCCCGCAGCAACTGGGCGACGAGCTGCGTGGTCTGGTTGGCGTTGCCGAGCACCGTGCTGCCAGCCTGCTGCTGGGTCTGCAGGCGGGTGAAGTTGGCGATTTCCGAGGCGAAGTCGGTGTCGCGGATGACGCTCTCGGCGGCGGTGGTGTTCTCCAGGGTGGCCGACAGGTTGCGGGCGGTCGATTCCAGCGTGTTGGCCTGGAACGCCCCGAGCTTACCGCGGAGGTTCGACACCTCGTTGATGGCGGCGTCAACCACCTTGATGGCGTCCTGGGCGCCGGCGGTGGTGGTGACGTTAATCTTGCTCAGGTCGGTGGTGGCGGCGTTGGTCAGCCCGCTCACCCCGACGGCCAGAGCATCCGAGCTGACTTTGTCGAACGAGATCTTGGCCGTCTCATTGGCGTTCGCGCCGATCTGGAACACCAGGGCGTTGTCGGCCACGTTGATGGTGGACGCCGAGCTGCCAGCGGCGGCCGACCCGTTGCTCACGTTCACGCTGAAGGTCAGGCCGTTTTCCCCGCCGAACTGGAGTTGGTTGTTCAGCCCGCCGGCCCCGGCGGTGGCGTTCACCGTCACCGCCGCCCCGCCGTTGAGCGACACGGTGGCCGTCAGGGCGACGCCGGTGGCGGTGGTGTCGGCACCGGTCAGGCCGAGGACCGCCTCGGTGGCCGCCCCGGCGGAGGCCGTCATGCCGGTGGAGCCGAGGATGTTGCTGCGGATACGGAGCGAACCGGCGTTGTTGTCGACCACGAACTTACCCCGGCCGCCGCCCTGGCTGGTGGCTTCGTCCAGCGCCTTCTGTACCTTGGCGATGGAGGTGGTCAGGTCGTCCCCGATGTTCAGCGCCACCCCGACGGTGCCGGTCAGGCCGCCGCCGGCGATGGTCAGGGTGTCGGAGGCTGTCAGGCTGCCGGTGGCGGCCGACGTGCCGGTCACACTTCCGCCAGTCGCCTGGGCGGCGTCCAGGGTGACCACGTAGTTGCCAGCGGTCGCCTGGCTGCCCGTCTTGATGGCCGACAGGCCAGCGTTGTTCGCCCCACTCACCGCTCCCGCGATGGCAGCCGAGCCGTCAAGCAGGTTCTTGGTGCCGAACTTGGTGTTCTTGGCGATGCTGTCGATGGTCTGGAGGGCGTTGCTGATCTCCGCCTGGTTGGCCGCCAGGGCGTTGCTGTCGTTCACCCCGCTGTTCGCCGAGTCGAGGGCCAGCCCGCGGATCTTGGTCAGCAGGCCGTTCACTTCGTTCAACGCCCCTTCGCCCGTCTGCACCACCGACACCGCTTTGTTGGTGTTGGCGATGGCCGTCTTCAGGCCAGCGATCTGGGCCCGCTGCTGCTCGCTGATCACCAGGGCCGCCGGGCCGTCGGCCCCGCGGTTCACCTTCAGGCCGCTCGACAGCCGCTCGAGCGACCGGCCAAGGGCCTGGCTGGTCCGGCTCAGGCTCTGTTGGGCGTTCAGAGCCGAGTTGTTGTTGACGATGGAAAGCGACATTACTGGAAACTCCGGGATCGGAGGTTGGGTGGGTTGAGGCCGGGCACAGCCGGCCGTCAATCCCATTGATCGACGGGATCGCGGGGAATTTGCCCGACCCGACCGCGAGAGGAAACCGATTCAGGGCAGGGTGCAAAAGTAAGCCCCGGGCCGGAAGCCACTCCCCCCACCGACCTTGCCGCCCCGCCACCCAGTGGGCACAATCCCCGCACTCCTGCCCATCCGCCGCCTCCGGTGCCGCCCATGCCTAAAACCCACCCGACCCCCGCCGCCCGTGCCGCCGAACTGCGAGAGGAGATCGACCGCCACAACCGCCTGTACTACGTCGAAGCCGCCCCGGTCATCTCCGACCGCGAGTTCGACCGGCTCTTGCAAGAACTCATCGACCTGGAGAAGAAACACCCGGAGTTGGCCACCCCGGATAGCCCAACACAGCGAGTGGGCGGCCAGCCGATCGAGGGGTTCAGCAAGGTATCGCACCGGGTGCCGATGCTGAGCATCGACAACAGCTACAGCCCAGACGACCTGCGGAAGTTCGACGCCGATGTGCGGAAGGGGGCCGGCAGCGGGGAGGTGGCGTACACGGTGGAGCTGAAGATCGACGGGGTGAGCATCTCGCTGCTGTACGAGAACGGGGTGCTGAAGACGGCCGCCACGCGGGGCGACGGCGACACCGGCGACGACGTGACGCACAACGTCCGCACCATTGCCGCCGTGCCGCTCAAGCTGACCGGCAAGAACGTCCCGAAGTTGGTGGAGGTGCGGGGCGAGATCTACATGACGCGAGCGGAGTTGGTGCGGATCAACGCCGAGCGGACGCAGGACGGCGAACCGACCTACGCCAACACCCGCAACCTCACCGCCGGCACCCTCAAGCAACTCGACCCGAAGGAGTGCGCGAAACGCAAGCTCAGCCTGTTCGCCTATGCCATCGGGGCACTCGACGGGGTGAGCATCGATACGCAAGACGAACTCCTGAAGTCATTGAAAATGTGGGGTTTCCCGGTCAACACGCACCACACGCTCTGCACCACCATCGACGACGTGATCGCCCATTGCAACGAGTGGGACGAGAAGCGGCACGACCTGGGGTACGAAACCGACGGCATGGTGGTGAAGCTGAACAGCTTCGCCCAGCGGCAGCGGCTCGGGGCGACGAGCAAGGTGCCCCGATGGGCGAAGGCGTACAAATTCGAGGCCGAGCAGGGCATCACCAAGCTGAACTCGGTGGAGTTCAGCATCGGCAAGTTCGGCGAGCTGACACCGGTGGCGGAGTTGGAAGCGGTGCAACTGGCCGGCACCACAGTGCGGCGGGCGAGCATGCACAATGCCAGTTGGGTGGAAAAGATGGACGTGCGGGTCGGTGACACGGTAGTGGTCGAGAAGAAGGGGGAGATCATCCCGCAGGTAGTGCAAGTCATCAAGGATACCCGCACCGGGAAGGAGAAGCCAATTGTGTGGCCGACCGCCTGCCCGGTGTGCGACGGGCCGGTCGAGAAGGAGGAGAGCGCCACGAGCTACGGGTACAACTGCACGAACACGGGCGTCTGCCCGGCCCAGTTGGCGAAACGCATCCAGGGATATGCCCGCCGCGACCGCATGGACATCGACACCCTCGGCGAGGAGTTGGCGATCCAGTTGGTGGACACCGAACTCGTGCGGAGCGTGACCGACCTGTACACGCTGACCGAGAAGCAACTGCTCGCGCTCGAGGGCTTCAAGAAGAAAAAGGCGGAGAACCTACTCAAGGGCATCGAGGCGAGCAAGGGCCGCGGGTTGGCCCGGTTGCTGTCGGCGCTGACGATTTACATGGTCGGCGAGAGCATGGCCGAGGCACTCGCCGAGCAGTTCCCGAGCAT
>JALOQR010000007.1 GCA_025459365.1 Fimbriiglobus sp. | reverse complement strand
GCCTTGGACCCCGGCTCCACGAGCTTGTCGGCACCGATGAAGACGGTCCGCTTGCCGTCCGCGGCGTCGTACGTCACCACCTCCGGTTCCGCCCCCGGCTTCGTCGACTCGAGCATCAGGTAGCCGGAACTGTCGGCGAGCCACTTGCCCGAGAAGGGGGCGGGGGCGAACTCCCGTTTCTCGTAGATGGCCTTCAACCGCCCCTCGGCAGCGGCGAGGGCCATGTCACGCGCGTTTCGATCGTCGGCCAGGCCGTGCTGGTGACCGACGATCACCAGTGCGAGCGCCGCGAGAGTGCAGAACCGTTGCATCGTTCTTCCTCGGGTTACCGCGGTTACTTCTTCCGTGGGGCGTTCAGGGCTTCCCACTTGGGTTCGACCAGGGTCTTGTTCCAGGCGTCGAGTTCCTTCTGCAACGCGGCGAGGGTGCCGGCGTTCGTACCCGCCAGGTCGGTCTTTTCGCCGATGTCGACCGACAGGTCGTACAGTGCGTCTGGCGTCTTGCCGACCCGCACCAGCTTGAGTGCCCCTTTGCGGACAGCGAACGACTCTCCGCCGCCGGTACGCCAGAACAGCGGGCGGTCGGCGAGGGTGGTCTTCGCCTCCCCTTTCAGGTGTGGGATCAGGTTCACGCCGTCGAGCGTCACCCCCTTCGGGGCTTCCCCGCCGGCCGCCGCGACCGCCGTGGGGAACACGTCGAGCGACGTCACCGGCTCGTCGAATTTGCCCGGATTGAGCGTGCCCGGCCACGACACCACGAACGGCACCCGCACCCCGCCCTCGTACAGTTGCCCCTTCGCCCCCCGCAGGGGTGTGTTGCGGCAGTTGGTCACGCCCACCGGCCCGCCGTTGTCGCTGAAGAAGAACACCAGCGTGTTCTCGGTCAGCTTGAGTTCAGCGAGCTTGGCCGTCAGCTTGCCGACGGCGTCGTCCATGCCGCATACCATCGCCGCGTACTTGCGGAGTTTCTCGTCCTTGATGTCCTTCACGCGGTCGAGGTACTTGTCCGGGGCTTGCAGGGGTGTGTGCGGGGCGTTGAACGCCAGGTACAGGAAGAACGGCACCTTCGAGTGGACCGTCACGAACGCCGCTGCCTCACGGCCGAGGGCGTCGGTCAGGTACTCGCCCACCTCCACCGGCGTTTCGTTGGCCTTCGCCGGGTCGGTCTTGAACTGGTTGTGGTCGAAGTACTGGTGCCCGCCGCCGAGTAGCCCAAAGTAATCGTCGAACCCGCGACGGTTCGGGTGGTACACCGGGTGTGCGCCGAGGTGCCACTTGCCCACCGCCCCGGTGACGTACCCGGCGTTCTTCATCACTTCGGGGAGCAGGACCTGATCGAGCGGCAGGCCCACCTCCTTGTCGTTCGGCAGCCACTTGGGGTTGTTCTCGTGACCGAACCGCTGCTGGTAGCGGCCGGCGAGCAACCCCGCCCGCGTCGGCGAGCAGAACGGGTGCGACACGTACCCACTACTGCACACGACACCGCATTTGGCGAGTGCGTCCAGGTGCGGGGTGGGGATGTCCTTGCACCCCTGGAAGCCGAGGTCGGCGTATCCCAGGTCGTCGGCGACGACGACGATGACGTTCGGCTTCCTCGGCTCGACAGCGGTGGCCACCCCGACGAAGCTGAACAGGGCCAACAGGATTCGCCAGTGCATCGAATACTCTCCAAACAAGTCCCGGGAGAGGGTCATTTCGAGACGATCACTTTCAGGTCCGTGATGGTGCCAGCGAAGGGTTTGCCGGCAGAGTAGGTGGCGACCGGTTGCCCACCGTCGTGCCCCAGGCAGAAGTCCTCCTGCGGCTGGCGGGGGATTGGCCCCGCTGCCTTCCCGGTGGCCGCCTTCTGGTCACCCACCGTCAGGCTGATCGTGCCGTCTGTCGCCAGCGACGCCACCACCTTCACCGGCCCTTGGATCGCTTCGGAGGTCACGTCGGTGATCGCGTTCGAACCGGTCCGCACAGAGAACACCACCTTCCCACCTCTCAGATGGAGGGCGTAGCCGAGTGCGGAGCCACCGTGTGCCAGGATGACGGTGTCCTTCAACTCGGTGTCCACGGTACAACTGACGGCGAACCCCTTCCCGCCGACCTGCGGGCTGGCCGGCGACTTGACCGCGTCGCCCACTTTCAGCTTGCTCAGGTCGGCCGGTTTCGTCGCCGGCTCCTTCGGCTCATCCACGGTCGGGTAGAGGGTGACCGGGTTGGCCACCGTCCCGGCCGGGCGGCGGGCCTTCGGCTTCACCCCGGCAATCTCGGCAGCCATCGCCTCGGCCAGTTTCGTCAGTTTGGCCACCACCTCCGGGTTCTTGTCGGCCACGCTCGTCGTCTCGCCGATGTCTTTGTCCAGGTGGTACAGTCGCGGGTTGGTCTGCGCGTCCTTCCCGGCGTCTGCCCCCAGGTGCGGTTCCGGCTGTGGGGCGAGCGCGAGCTTCCACGGCCCCTGCCGTACCGCTTGGAGGTTGTACCCGGAGAAGTAGTAGTGTGCCTCTCGCGGTGAGTCGGTGGTCTTGCCGAACAACACCGGCGACAGGTCGCGGCCGTCGATCACCGGCTTGTCCGGCACCTTGCCGCCGGCCACCGCCACGCAGGTGGGGAGCAGGTCGATGGTGCCGGCGACGGCGTCGGACGACGACTTGGCGGCGATCTTCCCCGGCCACCACGCCAGCGTCGGTACCCGCACCCCGCCCTCCCAGGTGCTCCCCTTGCCGCCGCGGAGCGGGCCGGCGCTGCCGCCGTCACCCTTCTTGATGAGCCACGGGCCGTTGTCGCTGGTGAACACGACGAGCGTCCGTTCGCTCAGCCTCAACTCCCGGATGGTGTCCATCACCTGCCCGACGCTCCAGTCCACCTCCTCCACCCAGTCGCAGAACCGTCCGTTGGCCGACTTGTTGCGGAACTTCTCCCCGGCGTGGATGGGTGTGTGGACAGCGGTGTGCGGCATGTACAGGAAGAACGGCTTGTCCTTGTTCGCCGTGATGAACCTGACCGCCTCGGTGGTGTACTTCTCGACGATGCCGCTTTGCTTCTCATCGGTCAGCAGTTCTTCCACCTTATCGTCCCGCACCAGGGGCACCACCCGCTCGCCGGTGGCCTTCGCCTTCCGCTGCATGTCGTTCGAGTACGGGATGCCCAGGTAGTGGTCGAACCCTTGTTTGGTGGGCAGGAACTCGGGCTGGTCGCCCAGGTGCCACTTGCCGACGATCTGGGTGGCGTACCCAAGCGGCTTCAGGTGTTCGGCGATGGTCGTCTCGTTCGGGTGCAGGCCGTTCGGCCCGGCCGGGAAGAACACCCCCGGCACCGACACCCGCACGCCGTAGCACCCGGTGAGCAGTTGCGCCCGCGACACCGAACACACCGGCGCGGCGTAGAAACTGGTCAGCTTCATCCCCTCGGCCGCCATGCGATCGAGGTTCGGCGTCTTCTGTTTGGTGGCCCCGAACGGGCCGATGTCGCCGTACCCCAGGTCGTCCACGAAGATGACCACCACGTTCGGCTTTGGCGGCTCGGCGGCGAGCGCCACACCGCATACCACCGCCGCCAGTAGCCCGGTTAGGTGTCGCATCACTTTCCCTCCTTTGCCCACTTCTTGTTGAGTTCGATGTTCCGTTTCAGTTCGTCCGCCCTCGGCCCGGTCAACTCTTTCAGGTACACGGCCATGTCCGAGTCGTACACGGCCATTGGCTCGGGCTTGCGGCCCTTGTCGTCGGTCTTCTCTTCCCACTCGGCCAGCCGCTTCCGCATGGCCTCCAGCGTCGCCTTGTGCTTCGGGTCGGCGGCCAGGTTGTTCACCTCGTGCGGGTCGGCGGTCAGGTCGTACAACTCCTCGGCCGGCCGCTTCTCGGCGAACAGCAGTTTCTCGGCCAGGTCGTCCAATTTCTTGGCGGCGTGCAACTCGCGGAGCTTCTGTACGATGGCCTTGTCGTCCTTGTACTGACACGGCTGCAGGTGCGGCCGCTCGTTCAGGTAGTTGCGGATGTACTTGGACCCGGCCGTCCTCACGCTGCGCAGGTGCTCCATCGTCTCGTCGCAGCGGTCGCGGGCGGCGAACACGGCTTCCCGCTTGGCGTAGTCCTTCGCCAGCACGTCCCGCCCCTGCACCCACTTCGGGATCTCGATCCCGGCGAGGGCGAGCGAGGTGGCCGCGAGGTCGATGTGTTCGATCAGGTCGTCCCGCACCACGCCCTTCCCGATTCCCGGTCCGCGGACGACGAACGGCACGTGCGTCCCCTCGTCGTACAGGAACTGCTTGCCGCGGGCGTGGCTGATGCCGTGGTCGGTCGTGAAGAAGACGACCGTCTCGTCGAGCAACTTCTCCTTCTCCAGCCGGGTGATCACGTCGCCTACCTCCTTGTCGGTCCATCGGCAGCAGTCGAGGTAGTCGGCCCAGTCTTGCAGGATCACCGGGTCGCGGGGGTAGTACGGCGGCAACCTCACGTCGTCCGGCTTGGTGTTGTCGCCGAACTCCTTCTTCACCTTCGCCTGCCAGTTCTTGTTCGGCCCCTGCCCGCGGTGCTTGCCGCCGTGCAACTGCACCTGCATGAAGAACGGCTGCCCCGGCTTCCGCCCGGCCCAGTCGTTCCCGTCGTACATCGCCTTCGGCCACTCGAAGTTGTAATCCGTTTTGCCGAGCTTGTTGCCCGTCGCCCCGTGCCCGCCGATGCAGGTGTAGTATCCGGCCTTCTGGAAGAGCACCGGCACCGGCACCACGTCGCCCGGAAGTGTGATCTTCAACTCCCCCCGACCGCTGCGGTGGTGGTGTGCCCCGATGGTGGTCTGGTAACAGCCGGTGATGAGGGCCGATCGGCACGGCGAACACACCGGGGCCGTCACGAACGCCCTGATGAACTTGGTACCGTCCTTCGCCATCTGATCGACGTGCGGGGTGGGGATCGTCTTCTCGCCGTAGCAGGAGAAGTTGGCCGACATGTCGTCGACGACGATCCAGACGATGTTCGGCCTGTCGGCGGCGCTCGCAAGAACGCCGAGGCTGGCGGCAACGATCGCGCAGAGGAAGCGTGGCATCGCGAACTCCTGGGGAGGCTATTTCTTCGGTTCGGTGAACGGCGGCTTCTCGAACCGGCAGTCTTTCTCCGTCACCCGCGGGTCGCCGGCGGCGGTCAGTTCCTTCGTCAGTTGCTCGGCGAGCTTTTTCCGCGTCGCCTCGTACTCCTTGTCACCGGCCACGTTCTTGATCTGCTCGGGGTCGGCCTTGAGGTCGAACAACTCCTCCGCGGGCCGCTTGGCAAAGGCGTACTCGTAGTGCCACTTCCACTTCGGGTCGTTGCGGTGCTCGACCAGCCACGCCTTTGTCGGGCTGGCGTCCATGTCGGCGAACGCGGCGTAGGTGTCGTTCGTCAGGGCGTCGGCGGTTGGGGCGGTGTCGGCGGTCACGGTCTTCGGACTGCCCAGCGGGTCACGGTCGGGTTCGAAGTTGCGGACGTACAGGAAGTCCTTGGTGCGGAGCGCCCGCTGCGGGTACGGCAGGTTGCCGTCGCGGGCGGCGGCGACGTGCCGCTCGCGGCCGGTGATCACCCAGGTGCGATCCGGATCGACTTGCCCGTCCTTCTTGGACGTGAGCACCGGCCAAAGCGATCTGCCGTTCAGCCCGTCCGGGTGCTTCACCCTGCCGATGTCGAGGAATGTCGGGGTGAGGTCCATCAGGTTGGTGAAGTCGTCCACCACCCGTGGGCCGGGGATGCCCGGGCCGGCTGCCACCAGTGCCACGCCCGTGCCGAAGTCGTACAGGTTGCACTTGCCGCCGGGGAAGCCGGGGGCGCCGTGGTCGCCGCTGATCACGACGACGGTGTGGTCGAGTTCGCCTGCGTCTTTCAACTGCTTCAGTATCACCCCGACCTGGGCGTCGAACGCCTGCGCCTCGCCCAGGTAGTCGGCGAAATCCTCCCGCACCTCCGGCACGTCGGGCAAGAACTTCGGCAGCTTGCCCTTCAGGTCGTCCGGGTCGATGTTCCAGAGCGCCTTGCCCGACCCCTTCACCCACTTGCGGTGGACGTTAGTCGGCCCGTGCCAGAAATAGAACGGTTTCTTCGGGTCGCGGGCCTTCAGGAAGGCGGAGAAGTTGCCGCCCACCTGATCGAGCAGTGCCTTCCGCGCGTCGTCCACCGACTTGCCCTCCTTCACCGCCTTCGTCACTTGTGCCGAGAACTGGTTGAATCCCATGCCCGACTTCTGGTAGGCGTACTGCTGCTTGCCGATGGGGGCGTCGGCGGGCGTGCCGGGACTCCAGACTTTGGCCGTCTTGCCGAGGTCGTAGCCGCCGTCGCGGAGCAGCAGCGGCGAAGTCGGGATTTTCTCGTCCCACTCCGCCCCGTTCAGGATCGCCCCGCGGCCGGTGTTGAAGAAGTATCGCCCGCTGAGCAGCGCGCTGCGGCACGGGGTACACGACGGGGCCGGCACGAAGGCGTTGCGGAACAGCACTCCGCGTTTGGCCACCGAGTCGATGTTCGGCGTCTTCACCACACTGTTGGCGGTCGGCTTCGCGTCCAGGGCAGCGTAACACGAGGCGTACCGCCCCCAGTCGTCGGCGAAGCAGAAGACGACGTTCGGCCTCTTCGCCGGCTCGGCGGCACACGCCGCGGTACCGGTGAGGCACATCACGAGATGGAGGGTGTGGCGCACGCGCGGGCTCCGGGGAGGGGCTTCGACTGCGATTTCTTGGGGGGGGTTATCCTTCGGTGGCCAGTCGGGGTGATCGTCGCGGGTGTTAGTCCTCCGCGTCGCCGCCTGTGCCATGAAGTCGTGGGTGTTTGTCCGCGTGGTCCATCCTCTCGGCGTTGCTCGGCTTTAAGGTCGGACCCGCCCTTCAGCGGGCTAGCGAAGGTGTCGAACAGGCCCATCCTCCGCCGGTGGCAGCGGGGTCGCTCGCGGGCGGTCACTTGGCGCCGAGCGGTTGCAGCTTCAGATCACGCCAGAGCACCTCGCCCTGCTTGCCCTTGTGCATCTGCAGGCCGAAGTAGCCCTTCTTGTAGGTGTCGGTCTTCCAGTGGGCGACCGGCACGCCGTTCAGCCACGTCTGGATGGTGTCGCCCTTCGCCAACACCGTCACCCGGTTCCACTCGTCCGCTTTCTTTCGCTGCTGGGCCTTCCGCGTTTCGGCGTGCTCTTTCAGCCACACCGGGTAGAACCACCCGCCGCAGTCCTGCCCGTAGATGCCGCCCGACCACCCGCGGCCCTGGGTGAACGGTTCGTGCTCCACCTGCGGGCCGAACACCGTGTTCCCGCCCGTCCCCTTCGCCTGGGCGCGGATCATGATGCCGCTGTTCGTTTCGACCACGAATTTGGTCTCGAACGTGAGCAGGAAGTCTGCGAAGTCTTCCTTCTCGGTACACAGGTAGGTGCTCGGCGAGTCCGGCTTGCACACCGCCCGGATGCAGCCGTCCTTCACCTCGAACGCGGACTCCCCGCCGCGGGTCTTCCACCCCTTCAGATCCTTCCCGTTGAACAGCAACTCGGCCTTCTCGCCGACCTTCGGCTCGTCGTCCTTGTTCAGCAGCATGTCGGCCGGTTTGGGCACGTTCGGCTGCTTCTCGTACTGCTTGAACCACTTGTCCTGGGTCGGGTCGAGTTCCCCGGCGAGCAGCCGACCGGCGACGAGCACGAGGGCGACGGCGGGGATGGTAAGCGTGAGAGGGGGACGCGGCATGGGTTAATACCCGTGGTGAATTGAAGCAGGGTTGGCTTGCCGCAGTGGTTGTGGCTGCCGACCCAGGGTCGGCAGCCACTCGTCCGACTCCGTGTCACACTTGACATACGCCCCGCCAAGATGTCGGCACTCGCCGGCGGGAGGACGGCCAGCGGTGCGACGGCGATCGCCGGAGCGGTCTTCCTGCGGGTGCTTTCCGAGTCGGGCCTACTTCGTCGGAACGAACACGCTCACCTTCTCCTTGAACTCCGCGAGATGCAACTGGTCATTCACCTTGACCTTCTCGATCGTGAACTCGACGCTGTACTTCTCGTACTCACCTTGACCGCCCTGAACCTTGCCGAGCGACTTGGACTCCCCGGTCTTGCAGGCTTCGGCGGCGAGCTTGGTGGTGGTCACCGGTTCGGGCACGTCGGGGAACAGCCCGTCCGAATGCTGGTTGTTCACCCACTTGGCCATCTCCTCCGCCGTCACGCCCTTGCCGAACTGGCACACCTTGCCGCTGACCGGGAACTTCTTCGCGTTCTCGACCCGCAGGACGACGATCACCCGCTGGTCGCCCAGCGTGTAGAAAACCGTGGTACTCGTGTACCCGATCTGGGACTGGCTGACCTCGAGTTTCTTCACCGCCTTGTCGCTCAGATCGAGCGTCGTGGGTGTGTCGGCCGCCGCCGCGTGTCCGACCGCCGCGAACAGGATCAAGGTGAGCGCTACGGCTCGCAGGTGCGACATCGATTTTCCTCGGAGTGTGTTCCAAAGGGATCGGGAATGCGTTGATTCGATACGGAGAAATCGAGAGGTGGGTCACTTCACCACGTCGCCGCCCCACAGCGGGGCGACGTTCGACTTGTCCGAGGCGTCCCACGCGGCCTGCAGGGCTTTCACCTTGTCCAGGTGCTTGGCGGACAGGTCGGTCGCCTCGCCGATGTCGTCCATGAGGTTGTACAGTTTGGCATCAGACAGCCCGGACTTTCCCTCCGCCCCCAGATCGTACCGCACCAGCTTCCAGTCGCCCTGGCGAACGGCCATCTGCTTGCCGAACCGCCAGTACAGGGCGTCGTGCGGGGTGCCCTTTTCCTTCCCGCTCAGGTACGGCAGCAAGTCCACGCCCTCCAGCTTCCACTCGGCCTTTGGCGTGACACCGTCGGCGGCCAGGTCGGTGGCGTGCAGGTCGAGCTGGATCACCGGGCGGTCATCGGTACCGGGCGTCACCTCTCCGGGCCACGAGACGAGGAACGGCACGCGAACGCCGCCTTCCAGGGTCGTCCGCTTGGACCCGCGGAGGGGGGTGTTGACCGAGCCGTTCACCGACGTCGCCTTCATTGTCGGGCCGCCGTTGTCGGAAATGAAGGCGACGAGTGTGTCCTCGGTCAACTTCTCGTCGGCCGTCGCCCAGAACACCTGCCCGCCGCCCTTGCTGTCCGACTTCATGCGGAACTCGACGGTGAACCGGCCGACGCCTTTCACCACCTCGCGGGAGGAGATGTACGGGTCGCCGCCGGTCGAGGTGACGACGAACACCCCGTCCTTCGCCTCCACCTTCGCGTCCTTGCTGGCCACCCACCCGCCGACGGCGTCAGCCTTCGGCTGCTGACCGAACGTCGGGTTGGCCTTCGGCACCACCGCCTCGGTGTCTTTCAGGAAGGCGTCGATCTTCGCATTCAGCTCCTTCACGAGTTCCGGCTTCCCGGCGGCCAGGTTCTTGGCCTCCCCGACGTCCTCCTTCAGGTTGTACAGTTCGAGCCGGTCAGAGCGGTCGTCGTTTTTCGCGGAAAAGCGGATCAGCTTCCAGTGCCCGTGACGGACCCACGTCGCCGGCCAACACCCGGGGATGGTCTGCTCCTGGGCCTCGCCCCCCGTGCGGGAAGTGGACGAACGCGGTGTCGCGAACCGCCTTCTCGCCGAGGATCGCGGGCACCTGGTTCACCTCATCCGCCTTCGGCATCGTCTTCGGCTTGACGCCGGTCATCGCCAGCAGGGTCGGGAACCAGTCGACACTGCTGAACAACCGGTCGTTGGTGCCGGCCGTGGCTTTCCCCGGCCAGCACACCAGGCACGGCACCCGCGTGCCGCCCTCGTAGTTCGACGCCTTGCCGCTGCGGAGCGGGGCGTTGCTGGTGGCGGGGATCTCCTCGTACCCTTTCGGGTCGGTGGCCTTGGGCGGGTACGCCCACCCGCCGTTGTCCGAGGTGAACACGACGACGGTGTCGTCGGCCACCTTCGCCGCGTCGAAGGCGTCGAGCAGCTTGCCCACCGCGTCGTCCATCTTCTTGATCATAGCCGCGTACAGGGGGTTCCGCTGGGCGGCCTTCGGGTCGACGGCCTTGGCGTACTTCTCGATCAGATCCTTGTCGCCGTTCCACGGGCTGTGCACCGAGTACA
This sequence comes from Fimbriiglobus sp., assembly GCA_025459365.1. Taxonomy (GTDB): domain Bacteria; phylum Planctomycetota; class Planctomycetia; order Gemmatales; family Gemmataceae; genus JALHQU01. The sequence continues at coordinate 32,415 of JALOQR010000007.1, read as the reverse complement.
TCCAGAAGTTGACGAAGAACGGCTTGCCCTTCCGGGCGGCGATGTACTCGGCGGCCCGGTCGGCCATCCACCCGTCGATGTGCTCGCCATCCTTCCCCTTGAACTCCGCATCGGTGCCGAACTTCCACGGGGCGAAGTACCCGCCGCCCGGCCCCGCCGCCCGCGGGGTGTGCGGGACGTCGGCGTCGAACCCCTGGTCCTTCGGCTCGTACCTGGCCCTGTGCCCGAGGTGCCACTTGCCGAAGTGGGCGGTGGCGTACCCGGCCTCCTTGAACAGTTCCGCCAGCGTGACGTACTCCCCCTTCAGCCGCGTGAGGCTGTCGGCGTTCAGCGCCCGCTGGGCCGGGGTGGCGGCGGCCAACCGCTTCACCAACTGCACCTCGGGCAGGTGGCAGGCGGGGGCGGTGATGCCGGTGCGGGCCGGGTACAGGCCGGTAAGCAGACGCGACCGTGTGGGCGAGCAGAGCGGGCTGGCGGCGTAGTAGTTGGTGAGCCGCACCGACCGCTCGGCCAGCCGTTTCAGGTTGGGGGTGTCGTGGTACGTGCTGCCATACGGGGTGGTATCGGCCCAGCCGAGATCGTCGGCGAGGATGAACAGCACGTTCGGCTTCTTCGCCGGCTCCGCGGCGGTGGCTGTGGCGTGTGTACCCAACAGCAGCGAGAGGCAGAGGCGGGGTCGGATGCGGTCACCCGGTTGGTGGGTTAATGAGGTGGTCAGGATGCGCGAACCATCCCCCGCCTTCTTCCTCGACTTTGGCATCGGCGGTGAGACTCGGGATGCCGCCTACTTGCTCGGCTTGAGCAACTTCACCATCGCCTCGCCCAAGCCCAGCCCGACGTTCATGTAGGTCTTCGCGTTGCCGCCGTAGTGGGCGTTGGAGCTGCTCCCCATGCTCATCGGGTGCGTGTAGACGGTGGCCACCGAGCCTTCGAGCTTGGGGTACTTCTTCGCGTCGCTGATGGCGAACTTGCCCTCGAGAATGGCCTTCTCCGTCCCCTCGGGCTTGTCCTTGTCGGTCTGGCCGAGGGTGCCGCACACGAACTTGGCGTCCGGGGCGTTGAAGTCCTTGCGGAGCGACGCGATCAGGTTCACCAGGTTCTGCTCGTACTTCTCGGCGTGACCGGCGTTGTACCGGTCCTTGTCGCCCTGCCACCAGATGAAGCCGGCCACCTCGTACTTCTTCGTGCCGGGGTAGTACTTGTCCAGGTTGTCGAGCACCTCCTTGGCGCGGGCGACGTCGCCGTCGTACTGTACGCCGGCCTTCCACGCGATCGGCTTTGGCTCGGTGCCCTTCTCCCAGCGGTCGGGGCTCTGGCCGTACCCGGCGTACACGTACGTCTTGCCGTCCTTGGGGTCCTTGAACTCGTAGGACGGTGAGCCGGGCGGGAGCAGGTCCCATCCGAGGCTGCGGTTGCCGATCGCCGTCTTGAGGATCAGTACCGGCTCCTCCAGCGCGTTGCCCAGGTGGTGGCCGATGCCCTGCTCCACGCCGATCTTCCCGCCGGAGACGGTCAGCCACTCGTTCTTGCGGAACTGAGTTTTCCCCGGACCGCCGCTCCCCATCACGGCCACGAACCGCACGTCCTGCCGCGTCGTCCACTTCCCCTCGCCGTCGACGAGGAACGGGTACAGGCCCTCCTTCTTGACCGCGTACTCCAGCGTCCCGTCCTTGTCGCCCGCGACGTTGCCCATCTCCAGCATGTTCGACTGGCCCATCAGGATGAACACCTTGACCGTCTTGGACACATCGGCCGGTTTGCCGTCGGGCCGCGGCAGGGCGTCGTTCACCCCCTTGGCTTTCGGCTTCGGGTCTTCTGCCGACACACCGGAGGCGAGGGCGGCCAGCAGGCACAGCCCCAGCAGAGTGACGGGGCGGGAGGAGAGGCTCAGCATGTGGGTCCTTCGTTTCGGGGGGGTGTGAAGTCGTTCGGGGACGCAGTTCACCCACGCGGGGTCATCACCGCCTCGGCCGCGACCTTTCCGTTGTCGCGTTGCGAAGACGAAGAAGGGGATTCGCACGCGCGAGGCCGGTGGGCGACGGTCGCCCAGACAGTACCCCGCCGCAAGCGGTCTCATCAACCGAAATGCCTGATTGAGCGGTCGGATCTCGGTCGTGGCAACGGTCTGACGGTCGAGTACCATGTGCGAGACAAACGCATGGCCGCCGGGTGGCAATGCTTCCTCTCCAGGAACAGGTGAGATGACTGAGCCAACCGACTTCGACCAGGTCCAACCGCCGAACCCGACCCGCCGGGATTTCGCCCGCGGGGTGATCGCTACCGCCACGGCGATGGCCGTTGTGCCTGCCGCCGTCGCCGCGGATGCCGAGCCGGCCAAGCCGTTCGGCGACGAGTTCCCCAACCTCGATTCGTTCGCCGTCGGCGAGTGGTGGAAGAAGAAGCCGGGGCCGAACGCCCCGAACCCGCCCCCGCCGATGGACGTGCCGCGGGATCAAGTGGTGGCCTTCGCCCTGTACACGGTGGACGCCGGCGTGCTCAAGTTGACCGCCCAGTTCTACCCGCTCAAGCCAGGCGAAGCCCGCGAGGCCCGACTGGAAGTCGAACGCGATGGCCAATGGGTGGAACTGCTCAAATCCCCGGTGCTCTACCCCGGCTGGAGTGCCCACTTCCGCGTCGAGAAGTGGGACGGCACCAAGAGCGTGAAGTACCGCGTGCGGCATGGCGAGAAGGCCACCTTCGAAGGCACCGTTCGCCGCGACCCGGCCGAAAAGGATGTGATCGTGGTGGCGAACATGTCGTGCAACTCCAGCCGCACTACCGGCGGGCGGCCGGAGATCGTCAAGCATCTGCTCGCCCACGACCCCGACCTGCTCTTCTTCGCCGGTGACCAGACGTACCGGCACACCGAACACACCGCCGGGTGGATCGAGTTCGGGTTGCAGTTCCGAGATGTGATCAAGGACCGGCCGACCGTCACCATCCCGGACGACCACGACGTCGGCCACCCGAACCTGTGGGGCGAGAACGGTAAGCGGTGCAAGCGGCCGGACGGGGCCGACGGCGGGTACTTCTACCCGGCGAAGTACGTGAACATGGTGCAGCGTCACCAGACGTGGCACCTGCCGGACCCGGTGGACCCGAAGCCGGTGGAGCAGGACATCACCGTCTACTTCACGCGGTTGCGGGTCGGCGGGATCGATTTCGCCATTCTCGAAGACCGCAAGTTCAAGAGCGGCCCGGAGGGGAAGATCCCGAAAATGGGTCCGCGGCCGGACCACATCAACGACCCGAAGTACGACCCGAAGACGATCGACCTGAAGGGTCTGGAACTGCTCGGCGAGCGGCAGTTGAAGTTCCTGGCGGCGTGGGCCGACGACTGGACCGGAACGGCCGTGAAGGCGGTACTGTCGCAGACCGCGTTCTGCGGGGCGGTTCACATGCACGGCGGGGTGAAGGACCGGCTGCTGGCCGACCTGGACTGCAACGGCTGGCCGCAGACCGGCCGCAATGTGGCCCTCGCCGCCATCCGCCGGGTGCGGGCGGTTCACCTGTGCGGTGACCAGCACCTGGCGGTGGTGGTGAAGCACGGCATCACCGAGCAGAACGACGGCCCGTATGCCTTCACCAGCCCGGCGCTGGTGAACACCATCTACGGCCGCTGGTGGCACCCGGAAGACGAAAAGCCCGGCCCGAACCCGGTGCCGAACAGCCCGCTACCGTGGACCGGCGAGTTCAAAGACGGGCTAGGGAACATGATCCGCCTGCTCGCCTACGCCAACCCGGAGGCCATCGCCAACGAGAAGAAGCGGGCCGATGGGTACGGCGTCGCCAGGTTCGACAAGAAGAATCGCACCGTGACGTTCGAGTGCTGGCCGCGGTTCTCGGACGCCGCCGCCGGCGACAAAGCTCAGTTTCCCGGCTGGCCGATCACGGTGAACTGGGACGACAACGACGGCCGCAAGCCGACCGCGTGGCTGCCGCTGCTGGAGTTCGAGAAGGGCGTGAACCCGGTAGTGAAAGTGGTGGAGGAGAAGACGGGCGAGGTGCTGTACGCCGTCCGCGTGACCGGGCCAACGTTCCAACCGCCGGCGTTCGCCGCCGGCAAGTACACCATCGCCATTGGCCGCGACAAGCCGGATGCGGTGAAACTGGAGAACGTGGAGGCGACGGCCGACAAGGAAGCCGCCGGCACTCGGAAGGTAAAGCTGTGAGTCCGTCGGGCGGGTGTGCGGCCGGTCCGACCGATTTCACACCGCCGGCGGGTGCTCCACCGTTTCCGGGGTTCGTCACAGTTTTTCCGGGAATCGCTGGTGAAGCGCGGCAAACTAATGTCACCGATTCTTTGCCCTGCCACGGCCAGCCGGGGCCGAGGGGAACCCATGTCCGTCTGGAACTGCCTGCCGGTGGTCGCCCTCGTCGCGGTCGGCGGTGTCGTTGGCCCGATCCGCGCCGCCGATCCGCCGTTCGCCATCCCGAAAGACGTGCAGGGCGTGTTGACGAAGTATTGCGCCGACTGCCACGGGGCGAAGGCGAGCGGGGGCGTGCGGCTCGACGGGCTGGAGACGCTCAAGCTGAACGACCGACTCGACGTGCTGAACAAGGTGCAAGATCAACTCTTCTTCGGGATGATGCCGCCGCCGAAGGAGGACCAACCGGCCGCGAAGGAGGCGAAGGTGCTCGCCGACTGGGTGCGGGCCGAGTTGCGCCAGTACAAGGCGTCGAAACTGGACGACCGCCTGCCGTACCCGGACGCTGGCAACTACGTCGATCACACATCCCTGTTCGACGGGTCGAACACGGAGAAGGCGTTCACCCCCGCCCGCCGCTGGCTGGTCAGCCCGCAGATCTTCGACGAGCGGGTGCTGGACGTGTTCGGGCTCGAAGGGAAGGAGCGCGACAACTTCCGCCGGTCGGGTTTCTACGGGGTGACCAACCCGTTCGTGTTGCCTGACCACTCCGGCGTGCGGTACTACGACCTGACCCACCTCGACGGCAGCCACCTGCTGGTGATGCTGACCAACGCGGAGTGGATCGCGGGCAAGCAACTGCAAGCCGCGCGGGTGAAGGTGGGCGACCCGAAGGCCACACCCGCCGACCCGAAAGACAAGTGGGCGCCGAAGACCGCCCCCGCCGCGTTCGAAGTGGTCGTCACCAAGAAAGGCGCCCCGACGGACGACGAGATCACAGCCGCCGTGCAGACGCAATTCGGGCTGGTGCTTCAGCGGCAGGCGACGGACGCCGAACTCGGCCAGTACCTCACCCTGACGCGGGACGCGATCAAGCTGGCCGGCAACACCGAAGGCCTGCGGCAGATGCTGAAGGCGGTGCTGCTGGAGTCGGAGTTCGTGTACCGACTGGAGTTCGGTGAGGGCAAGCCGGACGAGGCCGGGCGCGTGCCGCTGTCCCCGCGGGAGGCGTCGTACGCCATCGCCTTCGCGCTCGGCGACCGCGGGCCGGACGCGCAGCTTCTCAAAGCGGCCGGGGACGGAAAACTGACCACGAAGGCCGACTACGAGCGGGAGGTCCGCCGCCTGCTCGCCGACCCGGCGTACTTCGCCGGGCCGGTCGACAAGTCCCTCGGCTTCTTCCCGCCGACGACCGCGACCCACCCGCGGCTGGTCCGCTTCGTCCGCGAGTTCTTCGGCTACCCGGCGGCGGTGAAGGTGTTCAAGGACGGCAAGCGGGCGGACGGGTATTACGCAAACGCCGACCGCGGGAACACGCAGACGCCCGGCCGCCTGATCGACGAGGCCGACCGGGTGGTGCTGTGGGCGATGGACCGGGACCAGGCGGTGTTCGAGACGCTGCTCACCACCGACAAGTACTACGTGTACCACCCGCACGACAACAAGCAGGGGCCGGCACAGATCGACAAGTGGAAGGCGGTGTACGAGGCGCTCAAGGACACCGACTGGAAGAGGGACCCCGAGCAGGTGGCCGTCGATCACGCGGACGTCATCAAGAAGTACATCGACCCGAAAGGGACCACCGGGAAGAGCAAGGCGAACCACGACAACAGCATCGTGCGGCTGATGACCCACTTCGAGTACACGTTCGGTAAGGGCCGCACGCCGTTCACCGTCCTGCCCTGGGCGCACGGCAACCATTACTGGTACTCCCCCCTGTACAACCTGCCGAGCATGCCAGGCCAGGGGGGCAAGTACGGCGGGGACGACCTGCTCGACTACCAGCCGGTCCAGCCGTTCGCACTGCCGAACCGTAAAGGCATTCTCACCCACCCGGCGTGGCTGGTTGCGTTCTCCGCCAACACCGCGTCGGACCCCATCCGCCGCGGCAAGTGGATCCGCGAGAAGCTGCTCGCCGGGGTGGTGCCAGACGTGCCCATCACGGTCGATGCCAAGGTTCCGGACGACCCGCACAAGACGTTGCGGGAGCGGGTGAGCGCGGTCACGCAGTCGGCCGCGTGCGTCAAGTGCCACAGCCGCATGAACGCCCTCGGCTACCCGCTCGAGCAGTTCGACGACTTCGGCCGGTTCCGCACGCTCGAACCGCTCGAACACCCGGACAACCTCATTAAGACCGGGAACGGCAAATCCACCTTCGACGTGTACAAGACGAAACCGATCGACCCGACGGGGGTTCTATCCGGGACGGGCGACGCGAAACTCGACGGCCCGGTGAAGGACTCGTTCGACCTGATCGACCGGCTGGTCAAGTCGGACCGCGTGCGGCAGTCGATCATCCGCCACGCCTTCCGCTTCTTCATGGGCCGCAACGAACTGCCGTCCGACTCGCGAACGCTGATCGACGCCGACCAAGCCTACCTGAAGAGCGGAGGCAGCTTCAACGCCGTCGTCGTGTCGCTGCTGACCTCCGACTCGTTCGTCTACCGCAAGAAACCCGGGAGCTGAGCATGACCACCCGCCGCGACTTCATGGCGACCGCCGCCCTCGGGGCCACCACGCTCGCACTCGCCCCACGGGCGACGTGGGCGAAGCCGACGGGCGGCAAGCCGCCCATGCGCTTCGTCTTCCTGCACAAGGGGAACGGGCTTTTCCCGTCGGTCATGGTGCCACCGTCGCTGGGCAAGGACGATGCGGCGACGGAAGCGAAGAAGGGGCCGTTGAACCTCGACCTGACGAAGCACGAACTGCCCGAGTGGATGAAGCCGCTGGCCGCCCACACGTCCGACCTGACCATCCTCCAGGGGCTGTCCGGGAAGATGTGTACCACCGGGCACCACACCTGGTGCTCGTCGCTCGGCGTGTTCAAGGCGAACGAGCGGGTGAGTTCGATCAAGTGGGCGACGGTCGATTTCGAGTTGGCCAGGCTGTTCCCGTCGCCGATGGGGCACGTCGAGTTGGCCTGCTTCCCGCTCGGCGGGGGCAACGCCCGCGGAACGCTGAACGGCATCGCCACCGGCTTCTCCGCCCGCGGCCCGCAGCAGCCGAACTACGCCTTCGGCTCGCCCAAGTTGGCCGTTCAGGAGTTGTTCAAATCGGTGTCCGCCGACAAGGAAGTTCAGGCGAAGTCGCAACTCGGGCGGACGGCGCTGGAGTTCGCCGCCAAACGCGAAGCCGACAAGGTGCCGACCTACGCCAGTTCGCTCGAAGCGGTCCGCGAGCGGGACCGCAAGGTAGACGCGATGGCCGACGCCATCCGCCCGCACGTGCCCAAACTGGACGCCAAGTACCTGGCCGACGAGATGACCACCGTGGACCGCCAGCGGGGACACGTGGAGGTGCTGCTGGCGGCGCTCCTGTCGGGCCTCACGAACGTGGTCGCCTTCACCGTGGACGAACTCGGGCACGAGTACACCGGCCTGCCGGGGCTGGAAACGGAGAAGGTGAACCTGCACGACGTGGGGCACGGCAAGGGGTTCGGCAAGCTGACCGCCGACGAGGTGCGGTTCGCCGTGCGGAAGCAGCACATGAAGCTGGTCGATACGATTGCCGCCCGGCTGAAAGCCGCCCCCGAGGGGGACGGCACGGTGTTCGACAACACCATGATCTTCTACTTCCCGGACAACGGCGAGACGCACCACTCGCAGGGCACCGAGTACCCGTTCGTGGTGCTCAGTGGTAAGAACGCCAAGCTGGACATCCGCGGGAAGTACATCCGCCTGCCCAACTACGGCGAGCCGGGGCACAAGACGCTGGGCAACTGGTACACCACCCTGCTCAACGCTCACGGCAACCCGGTCAAGCACTACGGCGACCTCGACCCCGGCCTGGCACGCTTCGGCGTCGACCAGACCGGCCCGATCAAGCAGTTCGTAGGGTGAACGTGGATCGCTCGGAGGGAACGGAATGACTCGCACTGCCGTGTTCTCGCTCGTGCTGACGGCTCTCGCCGTCGCCGCGCCGGTGCCCAAGCAGACGCCCAAGACGTTCGAGGGCTTCGGCTCAGCGGTTGAAACCAAAGGGGTTGACGTGCGAAATGCCCCAACCGGGTGAACTCCGGGTCAGTTTGGCGAAAGAGGCTGCAGCCGCTTCGGCCACTCACAATCAGGCCCGCCCACTTGTCGCCCGGAAGGTGGAGGGCGACTTCGAACTGACCGTCCGCATCACTCACACACCGCCGGACGCCAAGGAACTGACGGTGGTCGGCCGGGGCGCCCCGGACGCGTCCGCGGGCATCGCCCTCCACTCGGCGGACGACCCGAAGACGACTTTGGTCCTCCTGGCCCGTCAGTGTCAGGAAGACGGCACCTGGGTGAGCCGGTTCAGCATGTTCTCGCGCCACGGCAACGGCAAGAAGGGATCGGACGGCGGTACCGCGGACGAGAAACTGATCGTGCAGCCGGTCTACCTTCGCCGCAACCGACGGGGCGAGGAGTTCACCTGTGCGAAAAGTCTCGACGGCAAGACGTGGTCATCGATGTTCGGTACCGCGCAGAATCTGCCCGGTGTGGGTGCGGTGGTGGTCGGACCGGTGGCGGTTCACAACACGAATACCAAGTACGACGTGACGTTCGACGAGTACACGCTCACATCCCCCGCGGAGAAGAAGAAATGAGCCGCCTCCCCCTGTTCCGCGTCGGCGTTCTACTCCTCGTTCTGGCCGCCACGGCCTCGGCCGCCAAGCCGCTCAAAGTGTTCATCCTGGCCGGCCAGTCGAACGTGCAAGGGCACGCCAGCGTCACCACCTTCAACAGCCTGGCCGACGACCCGAAGACGGCCCCGCTTTGAAGGTGATGCGGGACCGAGACCGCAAGCGGCCGGAACCTCCGAAAATGTGACCCACCCGCCCGGTTCCGAGGACACCACCATGACTCTCACTGCTGTCGCGGGACGGGCCGTTGGTCTGTTCGTCACGGCCCTTCTCGCGTGCCACGCCGCGGTCGCCGCCAAGGACCCGCCGACGATCCCGGACTTCACCAATGGGGCGAAAGTCCCGAAGGGCGCGAAGCACGACACGGATGGTGAAGCCCGGGTACGCCGAGATGGACGCCATCCCGCGGTCGCTCAACGCGCTCGCCTTGCTGGCCAGCGGGAACGCCGACCACCTGCCGCTGGTGAAGAAGGATGCCGAGTGGGCGGCCGGCTATTCAGCCAAGAGCATGCAGACCTGGTACTACGGCTACTGCATGGTGTTCCTCGCCGAGTACGTCCTGGCCACCGGCGACGAGTCGGTGCTGCCGGGCCTGAAGCGGCTCGCGCTGGAAGCCGCCAAGGGGCAAAGTGCGGTCGGCTCGTGGGGGCATGGGTTCGCAATTCCGGACGGGCGTCTGGGCGGGTACGGGATGATGAACTCGCCAGGGGTGGTGCTGACGATCGGACTGGTGCTGGCGCGAGAAGCGGGGGTCAAGGACGCCGATGTGTCGGCCGCCATCGAACGGAGTGCCAAGCTGTTGCGGTTCTACACCGGCAAAGGGGCGATCCCGTACGGCGATCACTCCCCGTGGGTGGAGGGTCACTCAAGGGGAACGTGGCGTTCGTCAAGAAGCGATCGTTCTGACGCGAGGCCGCGGCCTCGACAAGCAACCAGGGTTACCACTGGAACACGAACGCCGAGACGTACTACCGGATCAGCGAGGCGATGGGCACCGCCATGAAGGAGCCGTGTGAGAAGAAGCCGGCCAAGTGAGGGCGGGCCGTTCCGTCGGCGGCGGTGTTCAATGTATCGGCCGTCTTCCGGCCCAGGTGTCCCCGCCATGTCCGCCCGTTTCGCCGTCTGCACCCTGCTCCTGTTCGCCGTGGCCTCGGCCTTCGCCGCCGACCAGCCGAACATCGTGTTCCTCCTGGCCGACGACCTCGGGTACGGCGACCCCGGCTGCTACAACGCGAAGTCGAAGATCCCGACGCCGAACATCGACCGGTTGGCCAAGGAGGGCGTGCGGTTCACGGACGCCCACTCGCCGTCGGCGGTCTGCACGCCCACCCGGTACGCGCTGCTCACCGGCCGGTACGCCTGGCGGACGAGGCTCCAGCGGAACGTCATCGGCCCGTTCTCCCCGCCGCTCATCGCCGAGAAGCAACTGACGGTTCCCGCCATGCTCCGCGAGCAGGGGTACGCCACCGCCTGCGTCGGCAAGTGGCACCTCGGGTGGGGCTGGCCGAAACCCGGCGACGACGGCCGACGGGACTTCACCAAACCCATCCCCGACGGGCCGACCACCCGCGGGTTCGACTCGTACTTCGGCACCGACGTGCCCAACTACCCGCCGTACTGCTTCATCGACAACGACCGCACCGTCGGCGTCCCGTCGGAGGCCGCCCCGGTCGGCAAGGACATGTTCAACATCGCCGGCCTCACGGTGCCCGACTGGAAACTGGTGGACATCCTGCCCGGCCTGGAAAAGCGGGCGGTCGAGTTCATCGGGAAAGCGGCGAAGGGCGACAAGCCGTTCTTCCTCTACCTGCCGCTCACGTCGCCGCATTTTCCGGTGGTGCCGTCGGCCGAATTCCAGGGGAAGAGCAAGGCCGGGGATTTCGGGGACTTCGTGGTGCAGACGGACCACGTCGTCGGAAAGGTGCTGGACGCACTGAAGGCGGCAGGCGTGGAGAAGAACACACTCGTGGTGTTCACCAGCGACAACGGGCCGGAAGTCGTCGAGATCAAGAACGGGGCCTACGACCGGCTCAAGGACCACGGGCACGCCAGCATGGGCACCCTCCGCGGCACCAAGCGGGACGCCTGGGAGGGCGGGCACCGGGTCCCGTTCGTCGCCCGCTGGCCTGGCAAGATCAAAGCCGGCACGACCTGCGACGAGACCGTCTGTCACGTCGATCTCATGGCGACACTGGCCGCCATGCTGGGTGTAAAACTCCCCGCCGACGCGGGCGTAGACAGCGTCAACATCCTGCCCGCACTCCTCGGCGAGAAGCGGAATATGCCGCTGCGGGAAGCGACGGTCCACCACAGCGGGCAGGGCAAGTTCGCCGTCCGCAAGGGCGACTGGGTGCTGATCCTCGCCCCGACCGGCGACGACAACGGCAAGAAGGGGGAACCGGACTGGTGGAAGAAGGACCGCGGGTACGTTTCCCACACCGCCGCGGGTGAACTGTTCAACCTGGCCAATGACCCGACGCAGAAGGACAACCGGTACGCGGCCGAACCGGACAAGGTCAAGGAACTGTCGGCACTCATGGAGAAGTACGTGACCGACGGGCGGAGCACACTCGGTGCGAAGCAGAAGAACGATGTCGAAATCACGTGGGACAAACGTGGCAAGTGACGGCGCAGAGCCGTCAGACACGGACGGCGGCCATCGGATGACACACGCGGCAGGGTGACGCCATCAGTCCCCATCCCCACGCCAAACGAGCCAGGCACTCGCTCGAGTGGTTGCCACCCAGATCGCGACCGAGGAGTTGATCATGATGACATCCGTTTCGCCCCCGGTCGGTCGCGCGCTGGCGGCGGTCTTCGCCCTAGTGGCGTGCGTCACATCCGGGTCCGCGGCCGACCGCAAGCCCAACTTCGTGTTCGTCTACTCGGACGACCACCGCTGGGACGCGATGGGGGTGGTGCAGAAGGAGCAGGACAAGGCCGCCCGGTTCCCGTGGTTCAAGTCGCCGAACATGGACCGGCTGGCGGCCGGGGGCGTGCGGTTCCGCAACGCGTTCGTCACCCTGTCGCTCTGTGCCCCCAGTCGGGCGGCGTTCCTCACCGGGCGGTACAACCACGCGAACGGTATCACGAACAACGGTACCCCATTCCCCGCCGACGCCGTCACCCACGCCAGCCTGCTCCGCGAGGCCGGGTACAAGACGGCGTACGTCGGCAAGTGGCACATGGGCAACCAGAAGGGGCCGCGGCCGGGGTTCGACTACTCGGCCAGTTTCGTCGGCCAGGGCAAGTACAACGAGTGCCCGTTTGAGATCGATGGCAAGCCCACCCCGACCAAAGGGTGGGTCGACGCCGTGAGCACCGACTACGCGATCGGGTTCATCAAGGAGAACCGCGACAAGCCGTTCGCGGTGGTCGTCGGGCTGAAGAGCGCACACGGCCCCCGCGGCGGGACCAACCTGCCGGAACACCTGCGGAAGCTGTACGCCAACGAGACCAGCCGCCCGACGCCGAACTGCGGGGTGCCGGCCGTGTTCCACCAGAAGGACGCGAAGACGGGCAAGTATCCGCCCGGTCTCGCCGACAATGCGGTCCACCTCGACTACCTACGGCACGTCGCGGGTGTGGACGAGCAGGTCGGCCGGCTGCTCGACACGCTCGACGACCTGAAACTGACCGACGACACGGTGGTGGTGTACACCAGCGACAACGGGTACTACCTGGGCGAACACAACTCCGGCGACAAGCGGTCCCTGTACGAGGAGTCCCTCCGCATCCCGTTCCTGGTCCGCTACCCGCGGATGTTCGCCAAGGGGAAGGCGGTAGACGAGATGGTGCTGAACATCGACCTCGCCCCGACCTTCCTCGACCTGGCCGGGGTGCCGATCCCGAAGGAGATGCAGGGGGCGAGTTGGAAGAACCTGGTGGCGGGTCGAAAGCCGGCGAAGTGGCGAGACTCGTTCTTCGCCGAGTATTACAAGGAGTTGGGCGACGTCCCCACCTGCCACGCGGTTCGCACCACCACCCACAAGCTGGTGAAGTACCCCGGCCACCCGGAGTGGACCGAGTTGTTCGACCTGAAGGCCGACCCGTACGAGACGAAGAACCTGGCGACTGACGCGAAACTGCTGGAGAGACTGGACGGCGAACTGACCGCGCAGATGAAGGCCGTCGGTTACGCCCCGCCGAAGGGTGCGGACCCCCCGAAGGGAACGGCCGCGATGCCAGTCATCGACACCCACGTCCACCTCTGGGACATCGAGCGGCGGGATGGGCTGGGCTGGATCGCCGCCGACAACAAGGTGCTGAACAAGTCGTTCCTTCCGAAAGACATGCGTTTGCTCGCCGCCGCGAACGGGGTGAAAGGGGTCGTCGTCGTGCAGGCCGGGCAGAGCCTCGACGACAATCAGTGGAACCTGGACGTCACGTCGAAGAACAAGGCACTGTATCGGGGCGTCGTCGGCAACCTGTCCAAGGTGATCGGCACCGACGAGTTCGTGCCCCTGTTCGAGAAACTGTACAAGGACGAGCGGTACGTCGGCTACCGGCTCTCGGGCCGCACCCAGAAGGAACTGGGCCAAGAGTTCTTCCGCCACCTGGAGCTGACGGCGAAGGCCGGCCGGACCGTCGACCTGCTCCTGAACCCAAAGGAGTATTCGCTCGACGACGCAGCCGAGATCGCCCGCCGCGTGCCGAAGCTGAAAATCATCCTAGACCACTTCGGCAACGTCGAACTGACCGCCAAGCCGCTCGACCCCGAGTGGGTGAAGAAGTTCAAGGCGGTGGCGAAGCACCCGAACGTGTACTGCAAGGTATCCGCGCTGTACGGGCTGGTGAAGAAGCAACCCGCGCCAAAGTCGCTCGACTTCTACAAGCCGGTCCTCGACCTGGCGGTCGAAGCGTTCGGCGAAGACCGCCTCGTGTTCGGCAGCGACTGGCCGGTGTCCGAGATGACCGACGACTACGCCTCGGTGCTGAAACTGGTGAAGGGCTACTTCGCCGAGAAGGGGGAAGCCGTCTCGAACAAGGTGTTCCACCAGAACGCCGTGAAGTTCTACGGCATCCCAGAACCGAAGGATAAAGAGTAGGGCGGCCCGACCGCAGACTCGAGATTCGTTTTGGAAGTGGGTGCCGCATAGGTGCCTCCATAGGGCACGTCACGGTACAATACCACCGACCTGTGGTGCGACACCGACGACAGAAGCAACTACAGGTACTGTCAACGACTTGCGTTGAAAGTACCTGAAAATGCAGGGCTTGCAGAGGGATGCCCGATCACACTGTCGATCCGGTGGTTGCGGGTTCGAGTCCCGTCGCCCTCGCTGGTGCAACTTGCCGTAACCCGACGCGAATCAGCGCCGGGTTGCTTCATTTCCAGGCTTTCCGCCAGTCCAACCCCGGACACCTGTTCCACCCCCGTAGCGCACATCCGTGCAACCGGGTGCGAACTGTTGCGGGCGGCCGGTACAAGTGGCGGTACATGTGGAACGGGTACGGGTGGCACCTCGGCCGGCACGAGCGAGGGCAGTTTTCCCACCGCCCCGGCGAGGTCGCTCAGCCGCTGGTGCGAATAGTGGGCGGTCAACTCGGGCCGGCTGTGCCCGGTCATCACCTGCGCCGTTCGCAGGTCCACCCCGTTGCGGCCGAGCAGGGTGAGGTAACTGTGCCTCAGTGCGTGGAAGTCGGCGTACAGCGGATCGTCCGGGCCGGGCACCAAGTATGGCACGCCTGCGGCGTCCAGGTCGGTGCGGAGCATCTCTGCCCCGCGTTTATCCCGTGCCCATGTCCCAACCCACACCGGCACCTCGGCCGACTCCCCGACCAGGAACCGGGTCAGTTCCGCTGCCACGTCCGCCGGCCGGCGGCGAGAACCGTTCACGGGCTGTCGGGCTCGGTTTTGGGCGATGAGGCGTCTGGCGGTCATTGATGCGTATGACCCGGCCGTCGTCCATTCCGTCGGACCTGTGGGACCCGATCCCGGTACCGTTGCAACCGGCGATCACGGCCGTCGTTGTCGGATCGAAGGCCGCATCGCCGCCTCGAAGCCAAGCTGAACCAGAACTCCTCCAACTCGTCGCAGCCACCGTCCTCCGACGGCCCAGAGGGGGAGCCGGCCCCGTCCCAGGCACACAGGGCAAACGCCGGGGCGTCATGACAGCCAGGTTCCGTGTTCCACGTACTTCGCCCACCCGTCGGGCGGCGAGAGGTTCGCGTCGGACATATGCATGTGGCGAGTGTCCGAAACGCACCGGATCACGAACCCCTTGCCTCTCGGGTGAACGTGGAAGCTCGCCTGCCCACCGCAGACCGGACAACCGAACGCCATTAACTCCTCCTCCGAACAACCCGTCATCAGGGCCTGTCGGATTTCTTCGTGGGTCACGTCCAGTCCTCCTCGCGTACTACTCTCTCGGAATCGGAAGCCGCTTGGCCGTGCTGTCAGGGGCCACCAGAGCGCTGCTCTCTTGCAATGGGATGCGGGTGCTCGGGTTGGTCGGTGTGAGGCCGGGGAAAGTATCGTCTGAATTACTTTTGGGATCGCGAAGCGATCTGCCGACCTGTCAACTGTTACAGCCTGGAGTACAAGACCCCGGACGAGTTCGAACGGAGACACAACCCGGACAGCCGCTCACTCACTATCCACTTTACCGTGGGGAAGATCACTCATGAGCGGGCTTCCTGGGCGGTGTTCATGGGACACCTACTGTCGCTCGACTGTCGAGAATGAAGGCTAATCACCCCACCACTCGCCGTATCGTCACCTCTTCGCCCGGTTGCCAGTCGAACAGCACGAACGGCCCACAGCCCCCCACTGCGAGTGTTGGCACTGGCAGGCCCAGTAGCGTTCGGGGGTGGATGCTTGCCATCTCGATCGCTTCCCCCAAACTCACCCCGCCCCACCGCAGTACCCCGCTCACACAATGGTCCGTGAACACCCCCGATCCCGCCAAAAACGGTGTGCCCGGCACCACAATCTTCCCTCCCGCCAACACCTCCACCTCACCTCCCCAGTCTGAATACCGCCCCGGCGCACTGCCCGCGAATGTTCCCGCGTCACAGGTCAGGATCACCCGTCCCGGTGTTTTCCCCCGGATCAGGCTCTTTAACACCGCCGGCGGAAGGTGGTGCCCATCGGCGATCACGCTCGCCATGAGTTGGTCGTTGGCCAACTGCTCCCAGATGTAATTGTCGTGGCGGGGGAGGGTGGCGTGGCAGCCGTTGCCCAGGTGCGTGCTGAGCGTTGCTCCAGCGTTTACCGCATTGGCAATCTGTGCCGCCGTTGCTGCTGTGTGCCCGAGGCTCACCTGGACTCCGGCAGCGGTCACCCGTTCGATGAACGTCACCGCTCCGGGAAGTTCCGGCGCCATCGTCAGGATGCGAATACGCCCGCCGGCGGCGTCTTGCAGGCGGCGGAATTCGTCCCAGTTCGGGTGTCGGGCGTGGGCTTTCGGGTGTGCCCCGCGGGGACCGTCGTCGGGCGAGATGTAGGGCCCTTCGAGATGGAAGGCGGGGATGCGGTTGTCAAGTTCGGGATCACGTTCGGCGGCGATGTGGAGGGTGCGGAAGGCGTGAAGTTGGGTGTCGAGGGCAGCGGTGATGACGGTCGGGCAGAAGCCGCCGATGCCGTGGGTGCGGCAGAGGTCGGCGATGGTGCGAACGTGGTCTGGGGTGAGGGCAGGATTGGTGAACCCGAGGCCGTGTCCGCCGTTGATCTGAATGTCGAAGAAGGCGGGGGCGATCCAGCCGTCCGGGGTGTTGGCGGAATCGGTAATGGAAACCACTCGGCCCGCGTCGGAGGAGACGGCAATCGATTGACCGGTGGCGAAGTGGCGGGCGTGGATAAGCATGGCCCTCACCCCCGGTTCGTTGGCCTTTCGGACCCCCCGGCCGATATCATAGTTTCCGCAGCCTCACACCGTCGCCCGACCCCAGGAACTGTCCGAATGGCAGAGGCCCCTGCCACCCGAGTAACCCTCCTCAACCGCATCCGCGCGACGGACGATGCGGAGGCGTGGGCAGAATTCGCCCGCCTGTACGGACCGGTGGTCTACGGGTTTGCCCGGAAACGCGGCCTTCAGGATGCCGACGCGGCTGATCTGGTACAAGACGTTCTCCGCAGCGTAGCCCGCAACGCCCACCGCATCAACTATGATCCGAAGCGTGGCACCTTTCGCGGATGGCTGTACACTGTCACCCGAAATAAAGTGTATAACTTCTTGTCTGCCAACAAGAACCGGCCGAAAGCGGGCGGCGATGGGATGGCTCAGGAACGGCTCGATCAACTCGCCGGCAAGCCTGATGAAAGCGAGGCGGAGTGGGAGTTGGAGTATCAGCGGCGGCTCAGCGGCAAAGCCATGGAGCGGGTGAAGCATGAGTTTCAGGCGAACACGTGGCAAGCATTCTGGGGAACGGCGGTGGAGGGGCGGGGAGCGGCTGAAGTTGGGAAAGAGTTAAGCATGACGTCCGGGGCGGTATATGTCGCTAAGAGTCGCGTTCTCGCCCGACTCCGGGACGAAGTTCAACAATTGATGGCCGAGGCCGAAGCGGTGGGGTGATCCCCCGGCCTGGTTCCGCTGCCTGCCTGCACTACATACCATGCCACCGAGCACTACCACCCAAACCCCACCCGACGCCACTAGCAATGCTTGCCCCTCGCGGGCAGAGTTGCAGTCGTTGTTGCACGGGGAACTTGATCCGACCAAATCGGATGAGTTGACCGCGCACTTGGGCGATTGTCCCGGCTGTCAGGAGGTGATGGAAGCGGTGGCCTCGGGGGAGGTTCGGTCCCTTCCGGCGGCCGTGCGTCACTTGCCGATGTTTGAGCCACCGGCGGCGGTTTGGCGGGCTATTGATCGGGTCGTGGTCGAGGTCACTCGTACCGGGGCGTATCAGACGCTACCCAAGCCCAACCTGGACGACGATCTTGCCTTCCTGACTCCCACCACAACCCCTGGCCGTATCGGCACGTTCGGCCATTTCGAAATCGTGCGCATGATCGGCCGTGGGGGCATGGGCGTGGTGCTGCACGCCTTTGATCCCGACTTGCAACGGGACGTCGCGCTCAAGGTGCTCGACCCGGACCTGTCCACCAACAAGGTGGCACGTCAACGGTTCTGCCGGGAAGCCCGTGCCGCCGGCAGTGTGACCCACGAAAATATCGTGACGGTCCACCTGGTGAATGAAGACGGTCGAAGCGGACTCCCCTACCTGGTGATGCAACTCATCAACGGTGAAAGCCTGGAACAGCGGCTCCGGCGGGTCGGCAAACTGGATGTGACCGCCGCCGCACGCCTGGGAGCGCAAGCCGCCGCCGGTCTGGCGGCCGCCCATGCCCAGGGCTTGATCCACCGCGATATCAAGCCCGGCAACATTCTCATCGAGGCCGGCGATCGGGTGAAGTTGACCGACTTTGGCCTTGCCCGCGCCGCGGAAGATCTGAAACTCACCCGCACCGGGTATGTGTCGGGTACTCCCCTTTACATGGCTCCAGAGCAAGCACGTGGGGACGAAGTCGACGCCCGTGCCGACCTGTTCAGCCTGGGGGTGGTGCTGTACGAGGTGGTCGCTGGCAAGCCGCCGTTCGACGGAAAGACCCCCCTGGCCGTGCTGCGCGAGGTCGCTGATACCCCGCACCGCCCGCTCCGGAAGGTCGTACCGGACGTACCCGAGTGGTTCGAGGACGTGGTCGATGGGTTGCTCGCCAAGTCGGCCGAGGACCGCCTCGACAGCGCTGCCGAGGTGGCGGCAGTGCTCGGGGCCCATACCAGCAACCTGAACGGCGTGTGCGATGATACCCCGGCATCGCCGTGCGCGATCTCTCCGGCTGCGAGCCTCTCCAAGATCGCCAAGCGGAAGTACCGCCGGAAACTACTGGCAATCATGGCAGCCCCATTCGCCCTCGGCCTGACGCTGGGTGGGTTCGGGTCGTGGGCGGTCTTCGGTGGATCCAAGCCCCCGGTGGAAGTCCCAGGCGAACCGGTGATCGTCGCGGCGGCCGGTGAGACGCAACTCGACAACCCAGCCAAGGAGTTCAAGGGTGGCTCGGGCGCGATCTGGTCGGTGGCTGCCTGCCCAGACAAGAAAACCCTGGCACTGGGTAGCGAGGACGGCACACTCAAACTGTACGATCTGACCGACGGTGCTCTCAAACACTCCCCCACCAAGCACAAGGGGCCGATCTGGGGCATCGACTACCACCCGACCGACGACACCCAGTTCGTCACCGCCAGCGGAGACGGAACGGTCAAGTTATGGAAGTTGAACAACAACAGCCTGACCGACCAGGACGTGTTCCGCGGCGCCAGTGGGGTGCGGGCGGTGGCTTACTCCCCAGACGGGCTTTTCCTCGCCATCGGCGAGTGGAACGGAAGAGTGTCGGTGTTTCACGTGGCTGAACTGGGAAAGCCGCTCGAGGTGGAGAAAAAACCGTTCGTGGTGTACGAGCACGGGTCGTCCCTCACCGGGTTGGTGTTCTCGCCGACCGGATGCGGGGGCGAGTTCGTGATTGCCACCGCTGGCTCAGACAAGACGGCCAAGCTGTGGCGGGGCAATCAGACCGACCAATTCGCCACCTTGAATGGGCACTTCGGCCCCGTTTACGCAGTGGCTTTCGACAAGGACGGCAAGCAGGTCGCCACCGCCGGCTGGGATAAGACCATTCGTCTGTGGAACGCCGATGACGGCACCCCGAAAGACGTCACCATGTCCACCATCGACGGTGGTACCTGGAGCCTGGCGTTCACTCCGTGCTGTGGGTACCTGGCCGCAGCTGGTCAGGACGGCACCGTGCGGATCTTCAACACGGCAACGGGTACGCAGGATGGGGTCATGCGTGGGCATAGGCAGGCGGTCCACGTGGTGAAGTTCACCCGCGAGGTGGTCGGCCAACCGCCGCACGTCATTTCCGGTGGCCGCGACGGAGCCGTGCGGCTGTGGGACTTGAAGAAGAAGTGAACAAAAGTGAGGGAGTGGCTGCTCACTCCCCTGACCATTCCAATTCACATCGGCCAGTACAAGACAATGGCGACCGATGACTTGCGCTACGCGCTGTTCAACTACTTCTTCCAGGCGGACGAGAGACAACCGGTGTCGGAGAACCGCAAGGCGGCGTTCGCCAAGTGGGCCGAGTGGGAGAAGGCGAATCCGGAGAAGATCAAGGCGAAGGCACCCGAAAAGAAATAGCTCAGTTCGGGCTGAACGACGGTGGGAAAGCCCGCGACTTCCGCCCTGGTCCACCGATGGCGTCGATGATCCACCGCGTGCGGATCGATGCGTCGGGTTCGCTGAGCAGTTGTTGCTTCAACCCTAGTGGCAGTGGCAGGCCGTATCCGAGCAGGTCGCACACCGCCCCGAGTGGTGTGTCGCTGTCGAATAGGGCGGTCAGTTGGTGGTACGCTGGGCCGGTCGGGTCGAACCTGGGTAGCACCGCCTCACGCAACTCCCGCCGCAGGGCAACCGCCTCCGCCGGTGGGGGCGGTCGGTCGGCTAACACTTCTCCGCGGGCCAGTCGAAAGAGCTTGTCTGGGTCAGGTATTTCTTCGACCAATCGCAATCGGGTCAAACCCCGCAGTTTCAGGTTGTAGCGCCCGTCGGGCAACTGCTCGGAACTGGTGATTCGCCCCAGGCAAGCGGTCGATTCAACCACCGGTCGGCCGTCGTAGTCGGTTTCCCAGTCTTCGTCTGGCTTGAGGAGGACGAGGGCGATGAGTTGGTCGCCGGCCAGTGCTTCGGCGGTCATCTGCCGGTATCGTGGCTCAAAGATGTGCAGACCCTGATCGACGTGTGGGAATAGCACGAGGTTGGGCAACGGAAAGAGCCGTGCCACGCCGCTGAAGGTCTCAACTGCCGTCCGGTCGTCACGCATCCTCTTTACCCCGAGTGCAGGCGAACGGCGATAGACCCATCCGGTAGGTCGAGGGCAGCAGCCACATCTTTCCACAAGCGGGCAGCATCCAATCCCAGGAACGCGGGTGGGTAGTCGGCGGCCTTGGCCATTCCGCGAGCGAGTTGAGTGCGAGCGGCGGCAAAATGACCCCTCCTCCATTGGTAGAGAGCAACGGCGGCGTGAATCAAGGAGTGGACGAACCGGCGCTCGGGTGCGGGGCAAGACCTCCAGACGTGTTCCCACTCCTCGTGCGCGTCGAAGTACCGGCCGGCGTTGAACAGTTCAATTCCGCGGCGGAAGTGTGGATCGGCTGCGGTGGGGGTCATGCCGACATTTTATCCACCACTGGCTACCGCACGCCCACCGCAGCCACGGAAGCCCACGAATTCCAGCCATTTGTCTTTGGCACCGGCGTTGCCCTGCCTACGATTGCACTGCCATTTACTCCCGAGGTGCCTTCCATGATGCGGTCCCCACTGTTCTTCGTACTGCTGCTCGCATCCCCTCTTTTGGCCGCCGATCCACCGAAGAAACCGACCCTCGCCGAGTGGCAGGCGGTCGTCGAAAAGGCCACCAAGTTCCTGAACGAAAAACAGGATGACAAGGGTGGGTGGAGCACCGACAAGAACATTGGTGTGACCGGAGTGGTCGTCTCCGGACTGCTTCAAACTGGCAGCAAGCCAGACACCGAGCCGGCGGCCAAGGGATTGGCGTTCATCGAGGGGCTGATCAACGAGAAAGCCGGGCACATCGCCGGGGCTGATCCGAAGCCAGGGTTGCAAAACTACGTGACGAGCGTGAACCTGCTCGCCCTCACCGCCGCCAAACGAGATGAGAAATATAAGAAGGTGGTCAGCAACGCGACCGACTTCCTGAAAAAACTACAGTGGGATGACGGCGAGGGGAAGAAGCCGGAAGACGACTTCTTTGGCGGAGCTGGTTACGACAGCAAAAGCCGCCCCGACCTGAGCAACACCCAGTTCTTCCTCGACGCTCTCGTGGCCGCCGGGGTGAAGTCGGACGACCCGGCCTTCCAGAAGGTCCAGGTATTCGTGTCTCGCTGCCAAAACCTGAAGAGTGAGCACAACCAGATGCCGTGGGCGGGAAAGATCAACGACGGCAGTTTCATCTACAGCGCCGCCGCCGGCGGGAGCACCAAGACAACCGACGACCCACTCGACGGGGCAAAAGACGCCCTGCCGGGTTACGGGAGCATGACCTACGCCGGAGTCAAGAGCCTGATCTATGCCGGGGTGGGGAAGGACGACCCACGGGTGAAGAACGCACTCGGCTGGCTGCGAAAGAACTACACGGTGGATGCCAACCCTGGTATGCCGCCGCAACTCGCGGCGCGAGGACTGTACTACTACTACCACACGATGGCCAAGACGCTCAGCGTGCTAGGCGAAGACGAATTCGTGGACGCCAAGGGAACAAAGCACGATTGGCGGACCGACCTGTTCCGGGCGATCGAGAAACGACAAAAAACCGACGGTAGCTGGACAAACGAAACCGATCGCTGGATGGAAGGCGACCCCGCTCTGGTGAGTGGCTATATGCTGATGGCCCTGAGCCACTGTAAACCGAAGTGACGTGAAGGTGGAGAGAACAGCGACCGGGGGAGCATCGGTGGGCACTCGGTGGCCCGCTCTCTCCCGGTCACTGGCCCGGGGTTCGCCGTTCCCGCTTCTTACTTCGCCCCGCTCACCTTCAAGTCGGGCAGTTTCTTCTGGAGCGCCTCGGCTGCCTTCTTGCTGACATTCGGCCGGCCGAAGACGTCGAGTTCGCGGAGCGATTTCATTCCCTCCAGTTGCACCAACCCGGCCTCGGTGATCTCGGTGTTTGCCAGCCCGAGTTTCTTCAACTCTTTCAGCCCGGCAAGGTCCTTTAGGCCTTTGTTCGTCACCTTCGCCCCGGTGATCGAGAGCGATTCCAGCTTGGTCATCTTGGCCATCACCCCTGCCGATGCGTCGGTCACCTCCGACCCGAACAGGTCGAGCGTCTTGAGTTTGGTGAGCGGGGCGAGTTCCTTGAATCCCTTGTCGGTCAACCCGAAGCCGATCAGTTCGAGTTGTTCCAGGCCAGTCAAGGCGGCCAGTTCCTTCAGTCGCTTGTCGTTCGTGCCAGCGTTCTGAAGGCGGAGTTTCTTCAACCCCTTCAGTTTGCCGATCTCGGCGAACGCGGCGTCGTCGAGCGTCATGTCGATGAACGTGAGGTCTCGCAGGTCCTTGAATTTGGCGAGTTCCTTGATGCCGGTGGCGGTCAACTTCGTGCGGACGGCGGCGAAGGCGTTCATGCCGTTCACCGGGGTGACCAACTCCATTTCTTTGTCGGTGAACTTTTCGCCATCGACGGACACCACCACCCCGAATGTGTCCGACTTGTACGCGCCGCCGCCGAACGGCTTGAGCTTGTCGCTCACTGCTTTCAGGTCGTCGGCGGTGGCCGCACTAATGCTCAGCATCGCGATCAGGGTAGACAGAGTCAGGCGCATCGGGCACCTCGCGTGGAAGGATCAGGACCGCGGGGGAGTGTAGGCCGGTACCGGGGCGGCGGGCAAGGTCGGCTGAACCACGGAGTTCACCCAGCCGTCTCTGCTAGAATTCCCGAACGCACCCACACCAGATGCTCACCATGCCGCCGCTGACGTTCGAGTTCGATGTGATCGTGGTTGGTGCCGGCCATGCCGGCACCGAGGCCGCCCTCGCTGCCGCCCGCCTCGGGATGAAAACCTGCCTGCTCACCATGAATGCCGACGCCGTCGGCCAAATGAGTTGCAACCCGGCCATCGGCGGGGTGGCGAAAGGGCAGATCGTCCGTGAGATCGACGCCCTCGGCGGGGTCATGGGTAAATGCACCGATGCGTCGGGCATCATGTTCAAGATGCTCAATGCCTCCAAAGGCCCGGCGATGCACTCGCCGCGGGCACAGTGCGACAAGAAACTCTACCAGAACACCATGAAGATGTGGGTGGAGTCACAGGAAGGGCTAACACTGCGGCAAGAACTCGTCGAAGGCCTTCTGCTGGAGCAGGTATCGGGTGTGGGGTATGGGGTATCTGACGAAGCGGCCGGCCCCGAGTCTGATACCCCACACCCCACACCCCATACCCGGGTGACAGGCGTCGTCGCCCGTGGCGACACGCATTACCGTGCTCCGGCTGTCATCCTCACTACCGGTACGTTTCTGAAAGCGATCATGCACACCGGGGAGGCGAAGACCACCGGCGGGCGGGCCGGCGACTCGTCGGCCGAGGGAATGTCGGACTCGCTGGCCGCGTGCGGGTTCACCCTGGAACGGTTCAAGACCGGCACCCCCTGCCGGCTGAACGGCCGCACCATTGACTTCTCCAAGCTCGAAGAGTCTCGCGGGGACGACCCGCCCCGACCATTCAGTTTCGGTACAGACAAGATCACCGTTCCGCAGATGATCTGCCACGTCACGGAAACGACCCAGGCCGTTCACGACCTGATCCGGGCGAACTTGCACCGGGCGCCCATGTACAGTGGGGCGATCCGCAGCAGTGGCCCGCGGTACTGCCCAAGCATTGAAGACAAAGTTGTGCGGTTCGCCGAGAAGGACAGCCACCAACTGTTCCTCGAACCCGAGGGGCTGAACACCCGTGAGTATTACGTCAACGGCATTAGTACCAGCCTGCCGAAGGACGTGCAGGCGGCCATGCTCAAGTTGATCCCAGGTTTGGAGAACGCGGAGGTCATGCGCTGGGGATACGCGGTGGAGTACGACTTCGCCCCGCCGACGCAGCTTCACCCAACACTCGAAACCAAGCCGGTGGCGGGCCTGTACTTCGCCGGGCAGATCAACGGCACCACGGGCTACGAGGAAGCCGGCGCCCAGGGGCTAATGGCCGGATTGAATGCCGCTCTCAAACTGAAGGGCGAACCGCCGCTGGTGCTCGACCGCTCTCAGGCGTACATCGGCGTGCTGATTGACGACTTGGTGACGAAGGGCGTCGACGAACCGTACCGCATGTTCACCTCACGGGCCGAGTACCGCCTGCTCCTCCGGCACGACAACGCCGACCGCCGGCTCACCCCCATCGGTCGCCGGGTGGGCAGCGTGGGAGACGCAGCGTGGGGCCGCCTTCAGAGAAAGGAGGAGAGCATCGCCGAACTGCAACGGGTGCTGAACGCCACCAAGTCGGACGGGGACACGCTCGCCACCTGGCTCCGCCGCACGCAGACGACCTGGCAAGAAGTCGTCGGCCGTTGCCCGGCGCTAGCGGAGTGGGACAAGATGCCCGATGTGGTGGAACAGGTGGTTCTGGAAGCCAAGTACAGCGGGTACATCGAACTGCAAGCCCGCGACGTGGAACGCTTCCGCAAAATGGAGGGGAAGCGAATTCCAGAGACGTTCGACTACACAGCCATTGCTCAGATGCGAGTGGAGGCGAAACAGAAGTTGGCGAAGGTTCGGCCCGTCAACGTGGGACAGGCAAGCCGCATCAGCGGCATCACCCCGGCGGATTTGGCAGTGCTGTTGTTTTATCTGGAATGAGTCGCTATGGGGGTACTCACAAGCCGCGGGGGAACCCAAGTTTGGGGGAACCAGCGGTGGCTGAAACCGGGCCTGTGGCCGCGGTTTTGGTGCGGGTGGAAACGTGGGCTGTTTCGGCAATCTGGCGATCCTGTGTCGGTGGGGATACCCACAGACGACCGGGGAAGCCGGGGGTTGTGCGGGGCTGCTCGTTGACTCACCCGGAAGGCGAGTTAGAATCGGATCGGTGGGTAATCAACCTGAGTTCCGCAGCCTGTTCGACCTCCACACTCCCCGCCGACGGATCCGTTGACCTCCTTCCCTCACCTTCCCCAGCTTCGGCCAGGGAAGGACGTGGTGACCGTTTGCCACGGATGGTCCCGATCCGGTTGCCGCCTCGCGGCGACGGGTCTTCCTTCATGCGAGCCGGGCATGCCGGCAGGTGGATCGCGTATGAAGACGGTGTTCACGACCGGCGAAGCGGCGAAAATCTGCAAGGTTTCCCAGCAGACCATCATTCGCTGCTTCGACAACGGCCAACTGAAGGGGTTCCGGGTGCCCGGCAGCAAGTTCCGCCGCATCCCCAGGGATCAACTCTTCAAGTTTATGAAAGACAACAACATCCCCACGGATGCCCTGGAAAGTGGCAAACGGAAGGTGTTGCTCGTGGACGACGATCAGGATCTGGTGGAAAGCACCGCCCGCTTACTCGAAGAAGATGGCCGCTTCGAGGTGAAGATCGCCGCTAACGGGTTCGACGCTGGCATGATGGTCAAGGAGTACCGCCCGGACATCATGCTCCTCGACGTCATGCTCCCGGACATCAACGGGAAAGAAGTCTGCCAGCGGGTGCGGTCTGACCCCAGCTTGGAAGAAGTCCGCATCATCTGTATCAGCGGGATGGTGGAAGAGGACAAAATCCAGGAACTGAAGCTGGCCGGGGCCGATGACTTCGAGCGGAAGCCGTTCGACATTGACCACCTGATTGACAAGATGTGCAAGTTGCTCGACATGGAGCCAATGTCGATCGCGTAGTTCGGGCGATTTGGCAAGGGCGGGGCGTCTGGCGTGCCGATACCAACACCACGGCACGGCGGACCCCCGCTCTTTGTCGTTTTTATGGCAACCGGCAAAGGGCTTCTCTGGTGAAAACGGCGGCGACTCACCCGGTGCTGGCGCGGGCATGGCTCCGCCCGTCCGATGCCGCGCTGCTCGCTCTCGCCGACGATCAACCGTCTCTTGATGTTGTTCGCCGTGATCCCGGGCTGGTTTTGCACTTCCTGCGGTACGCCCGCCCAACTCCACTCCCCGACTCACTTGTATTCGACGAGTCAGCACTAGCCCAACCAGGGCTGTGCGAAACCGCCGCGAGCATTCTGGAAACCGAAGGCACTCCGTCGCCGCTCGATGTTGATGCCGTGGCCCGCGGATTGGCACTAGCGGAAGCGAGCGAAGCGGTCGCCGCCGAAACTGGGAACTGTTCGCCCGACGCCGCGTGGTGTGTCGGGCTGCTAGCGGGGTATTTCGCCGACACCCCTGCCGTCGCACGCAAGGCGCTCGCCCGCTGGCGGCTGCCGGCGTGGGTGACGGTGGCTGTAGGTTTCCCCGAGTTGCCGGTCCAAGATGGCGTGGCTCTCGGCGGGCACCGTGGGGTGCTGGAGGTGATCCGAGCCCGGCGAGCCGTGCTCCGTCAAGACCAGGGTTCAGAGTTACTCACGCCGACAATGACCCACCCCACCACGGCGAACCCTCTCTGGCCACGGCTCCTCCGCCTCGCTGCGAAGGCCCGACGGCGCTCGGCCGTTCAGCTTGTTTCTGAACTCGAAGGCCGCATCGATTCGCTCACAACCCTGCTCGCCGAGTCCCGCCAGGATTTCGACGCCGCCGTGCGGGACGCCAAACTCGACGGACTGGCCGAGTTCGCCGCTGGCGCCGGGCACGAAATCAATAACCCACTCGCGGTCATCGCCACCAACGTGCAACTGCTCCGCGGCGAAGAGGACGACGAGGCCCGCCTTGCCCGCTACGATGCCGTCCTGCGGCAGACAAAGCGGATTCACGATTTACTCGCCGGGACTCGTCAGTTCGCCCGCCCACCGGAGCCGAACCCGGCCCTCCTCGGGGCGTCGGCGTGGGTGCCAGCGGTGGCCAAGGACTTGCAGCCGGCCGCCGACGACGCCGGGGTGCGGCTAGAACTCCCCGACGTGACCGCCGCCGCGAAGGTGTGGGCCGACGCCGCCCATGTGCGGGCGGTGGTGATCGCCCTCGGGCGGAACGCCGTCGATGCCGCCGGCCGCGGCGGGTGGGTGCGGGTGGTGCTCTCGGCCGACGACGAGTGCTCTCGGGTGCTGGTGGAGGATAGCGGCCCAGGGCCGACTGCCGCGATGGTGCCGCACCTGTTCGATCCGTTCTACAGCGGGCGGAACGCGGGCCGGGGCCGTGGGCTGGGGCTCAGCGTCGCGTGGCGGCTGGCCAAGCAGAACGGCGGGGACGTGCGGTACGAGCGGGCCGACGGAGTCACCCGGTTTGTACTGACGCTGCCGAACGAGCCGGCCGACTACCTGCCGCTACCAGAACGCCGCACAGCGTAAGCGGAGCGTCCGTGGTCTTTCCGTTTCGGGGCACGCACCTCATTGCTGGTCCATTTCGCACCCCGCTCCACAGGCCTCCTAATCGATGTAACCGGTAAACTTTCCGGCAAACTACGGTAACGCCTGTTTGACGCCGGGGCACGCACTTTGATACACTCGACTCTGCTGTGCCACCTCCCCGCGGCCGGCGATCGCGATCTGTCCCCCCATCCACCCACTGCAAAGGGGCGGGGAATGCAGGCCATCCGCACCGTTCTTCCGGCCGTCGCGCTACTACTGGCGTTCACTTCGATTGCGTGGGCAGACTCCCTTCCGAAGGCGAAGTCGCCGCCAGAGGACTTCGAGAAGGTGTTCGCCGACGCTTGCCGTGCCGACGCGGACGGAAAGTTCGAGGAGGCGCTGAAGGGATATCTCCGGGCCTTGACTGCCGGCCGCACCGACCTCGACATTCGCGACCGCATCCGCTCCTGCTACCGCCACGTATCGCAGGCCGAACGCCATCAGAACCCTGCCCACCGTCGGTTTCTTGCCAGCCTGCCCGCATCTGATGCACTCACCTTGTACGAGGAGGTGATCGCCCGCCTGCACAAGAGCTACGCTGACCGCGGTAAGGCAACAGTCGAGCGGCTGTTTTCGGCCGGGTTAGACGAGTTCATTGCCGCCCTCAGCGAGAGGGCGTTCCGCGACGAACATCTACCAGGTGTGAGCGACTCCAAGGTGGCCGAGTTCCGCAATCAACTCCTCGACACCTGGCAGAACAAGTTGCCGGCCACTCCGCAGGAGGTGCAGCGAGCCGCGCGGGCGGTGGTGAATGCGGCGAACAAGACACTCGGGCTGAAGAACGGGTCGGTAGTGGTGTTTGAGTTGCTGTGCGGCGCCTGCACCGGGCTGGACGAGTATTCGGCGTATCTGCCACCCGGCCACACCCCCGACGCGACGGCCGACGACCTGGCCGCCTACGGGTTGAGTCTGCTGGTGGACGGCAGAACAGTGGTGGTGGGGGCGGTGGCGGCATCGTCCTGGGCAGCCGTGAAGACCAAACTCCGCAAGGGAGACCGCATCGATCGGGTGAACGGCCGGGCGGTGACGACCCCCGCCGAGGTGGTGGCGGCGCTGGCCTTGGCCGACACGCTTGGGCATGCCGTTGAGTACACTTCGGCCGACGACGACACTCTCCGCACCCTACAACTGCCCGTGCCCGCACCGACCGTGTTCGGCGTCGACTTGCTTGAACCGAAGGAGGGTATTGGCTACCTGCGGCTGGCCGCCTTCCGTGACCGCACTCCGCAGGAGTTCGACGATGCCATTCTTGAACTGAAAGCCCGTGGAATGCGGGCGCTGGTGGTGGACGTCCGCGGCAACCCTGGCGGGCTGCTGGCTTCCGCCCTGGGTATCGCCAAGCGGCTCGTTCCGGCTGGGCCGCTCGCCACCACGGATGGGCAGACGGCCGAGTTCGTCGGCCGCCTGTTCACCTCCGATTCGGGCATGGCCGCCTACCGCTTCCCGGTGGTGTTGCTGTTAGACACGCGGACGATGTCGGCTGCGGAGATTCTGGCGGCCAGCTTGAAAGATAGCCAGCGGGCCACGCTCGTCGGTCTGCCAACATTCGGCAAGGGTATGCTCCAGGGTGGGTACGAGATGAAGTCACTCGGCGGGGGCAAGTCGGGTGTGCTGATCCTCTCAGTGGCGTCGGCCGGAGGGCCACTGAGCGGGATGATCCAGGGGCGGGGCGTAACTCCGCACATCATCGAATCAAGCGCCGACCGGCAAATCCCGTTGGCGGTGGAGAAGGCCCTCGAACTGCTGGCCGGCCTTAGCAACCCCATGCCCATGTCGGGCCAGGCGGTGCCCCCCGCCCTTCTGCGACGGTAGCCGACACCCACTTCTGGGCACCACACCACAGAACGGCGTTCTATGGTTCGGCGGGGCGATTCTGCCCCGGCCCGAACCTCCGTAGGTGCCGCGTGTTCCGTCGCACGTTCCTCCGCCCCGAGGCAGCCTTTTTCCTGCTCGCCTGGCTTGGGTTAGCAATTGCTTTTCAGAGCCGGGCGTTCAACGACCCCGGTGCTCTCTGGCACGTCCGCGTCGGTGAGTTGATTCTCGACCACGGGTTCATGACCACCGACCCGTTCACCTACACCTTCGCCGGCCGCACCTGGATTCCTCAGCAGTGGGGTGGGGAATTGTTGATGGCCCTGGCTCACCGCGCCGGTGGGCTAGACGCCATGCTGCTCGGCTTTGCGGCCGGCACCGCCGGGCTATTCACCTGGGTTTTCAGCCGGATGGTGCGAAACGGGATGCACCCGCTGCTCGCGGGCGGGGTGGCCGCGTTCGCCCTGGTGGTGTCGGCGTTTCACTTCTACGCCCGCCCGCACATGTTCACTATCCTCGGCATGGGTGTAACGACGGCCGCAGTGGTGGACTACGAGCGTGGCCGGGCCGGGTTGTGGCGGTTGTGGTGGCTCATCCCGTTCAACGTGCTTTGGGCCAACGTCCACGGCGGGGTGCTCGGTGGGGTGATGACGTTCGGCATGGCGGTTGGTGGGTGGGCGGTGGTCTGGGGGTGGGGGCGTTTGTTCGCATCCGCCCCGGCGGCCGAGAGGGGGACCAACTTCCGCTCCCTGCTGACCCTCGCCGCCGTTGTGGTCGCGTGCGGCCTCACGCCGTTTATCAATCCATTCGGCATGGAGATGCTGAACACCTGGAAGAAGATCGTCGGTTCGACGGCGATGAAAGAACTCGTCAGCGAGCACCAACCGCTCTCGCTCGGCAACACCGCCGGGCAGGTCGTGGTCGGGTTCGCCGCCTTCTACCTGTTCGCCCTGCTTGGCACGTTACCGCGGGTGCGAGTGAGTTGGCTGCTTCCGCTGGTGTGGCTGGCGCTGTCGTTCCAGAGCATTCGGCAGGGGCCGCTGTTCGTGATCGTCGGGGCGATCGCTATTGCCGACCTGTGGCCGCACACCGTGTGGCACCGGTTGCTGAAGAAGTACGGCGATAGCCTGGCCCGCGAGCCAGAGGGAGCCTCGCGGGGGTGGGGGTGGCTGGTGCCCGCCGCCCTCGCAATGCTCCTCTCCGTGGGATTGCAACTCGGGAACGTGCCCCTGCCTGTGGTCGGCCGCGGGTGGGCAAAGTTGGACGAGCGGTACATCCCGGTGGCGCTAGCAGACGACGTACGGGCGGTGGCCGCCAACCCGAAGGCCCGCCTGTTCAACGATGCCAACCTCGGTGGGTTCGTGCTGTACGTTACGCCGGGGCAGAAGATCTACATGGACGACCGCTTTGAACTCTACGGCGACCCGTGGCTACGAGAGTACGCGGAGGTGGTGTACGAAGAGCCGCAAGGGTTCGAGGAGTGGTGCAGTTGCTACAAGTTCGATCACGCTCTGCTCCAGGTATTCCCGGAGGAACAGCGGTCGAAGCTGGAGAAAGCTCTTTCGGAAGACCCCCGTTGGGTGGTAGTGTCTCGGTGTGACACGGCCGTCCTCTTCCGCCGCGTTGCACCTATCCCCCTCAGTCCGAAAGAGCGGTTCCTCCGCGGATACCGTTGACTTCCATGCCCCTCCGCGTCCTGGCAATTTCGAGTTATTTCAAAGGTAACCGCTTCCTCGAAGCCGTCACGGCCGCTGGAGCGGAGTGCCACCTGCTGACGGTGGAATCTCTCCTCGGCGATCCGTGGCCGCGGGAGTCGTTGGCGGGTGTGTACGCCGTGCCCAATTTCCACGACCGCCGGGCACTCTTGAACGCCGTGGCGTACCTCTTTCGCGAGAAGCCATTCGCCCGCATTGTCGCACTCGATGACTTCGACATTGAAGTGGCGGCGCTGCTGCGGGAGCACTTCCGCCTAACCACCACCGGCCACGGCGAGAGTACCGCTCGCTACTTCCGCGACAAACTGGCGATGCGGGAGAAAGCGAAGGAGATCGGCGTTCGCATCCCCGAATTCGCCCCACTGTTTTCCGATGCAGCGGTGAACGACTTCCTGAAGCGAGTGCCGGGGCCGTGGCTAGTGAAGCCGCGATCCGAGGCGTCGGCTGCCGGCATTCGCAAGCTACACACCACCGACGAGGTGTGGCGGCGGGTTCACGAACTGGGCGACGAGCGGTCGTTCTTCCTGATCGAGCAGATGGTGCCGGGTGATTTGTTTCATGTCGATTCGCTCACCCGCCGTGGGGAGGTCCTCTTCGCCGAGGTGAACGCCTACCATCGCCCGTTGCTCGACGTGTATCAGGGGGGCGGGGTGTACGCCACACGCACGTTCCCGCGTGACCGCCCCGAGGTGGCCGAACTGCAACGGATCAACGCTCACTTGCTCGCCGGGTTCGGGTTGGGGCAGGGGGCGTCGCACACCGAGTTCATGAAGGCACACGCCGACGGCCAGTTCTACTTCATCGAGACGAGCGCCCGCGTTGGTGGGGCGAACACCGCCGACATGGTGGAGGCGGCCACCGGTGTAAACCTGTGGGCCGAATGGGCACGCCTGGAGATCGACCGTACAGAAAGTGGGTA
>JALOQR010000403.1 GCA_025459365.1 Fimbriiglobus sp. | reverse complement strand
AGCGGTTGTGGGCGTCGATCTGGTCGGCGGCCGACGTGCGATAGGCGGCTGTCGCCGGCTGATCGGGCAGTTGTCGGTAAAACTCGGACGTCTGATCGAACCGCAACCCTTCGTTCGCCTGGAAATAGCGATACCCGCCGATGGCGTGGACGAACCATCCATCGCCGCTCAGCAGGTTCAGGAGTGCTGTGGCATCCCACCCCTGCACCCGTAGGCTCTGGCTCACCGTCAGG
Organism: Fimbriiglobus sp.; assembly: GCA_025459365.1. Classification (GTDB taxonomy): domain Bacteria; phylum Planctomycetota; class Planctomycetia; order Gemmatales; family Gemmataceae; genus JALHQU01. Next base: position 3,287 of record JALOQR010000403.1, on the reverse strand, counting down.
GCACCGAGCATCCGCGGGTGGGCGATGTACACCACGTCTTCCTCACCGGTGCGGGAGTTGAACAGTGGGCGGGCGAGCAGGGGGTTTCCGGCCCCGCCGCCGTTCACACGTTCGCTTTCGGTGGCCGTCCCGAGGACGTGAAAGGTGGTTTCGAGGCCGAGTGTGCGTTCGCCGTCGGCCCACCAACCGGCCGTGAACCGCCCTCCACCGAGGTTCCGAACGGGCGTTTTGCCGTTGCCGAGCACAACCGTCGTTGCCGGGTGGTTCAGCGTCGGTGCGGCGAGCAAATTACTGGTGGCGAGAGGCGGGAGCGATGACCGGGATGCCCAGGCGAGCGAGAGGTCCGCCGAGAGCCACGTCTGGAAGGGGATCGCCGCCGACAACGGGAAGTTCGTCGGGTCGGGGTCGAACAGCCCGCCGTCGGTCTGGAATAGCCAGTCGGCGTGGGACGAATTGTGGAGTTGACGAGCAGTGGGTTGCAGTGGGCGGGAGATGGTCTTCCCGTTAGCCAGTTCCTCCGATGTCCGCGGAAGAGCCGACGGCGGTGGGAATTCCTCCCGCGGCGGCTGGGCGATGGCCAGTGGAATGAACAGCAGGAGTACGAGAGCGGCCCGGAGCATGCGGTGGATATGCCCAAATGGCGGGAGTGTGTAAAGGCGAGCCGCGTGGGCAGTGCTGGCTCGAATCAGGGCCGTTTCCGCGTCCGACCATCTCACACACTTCGCGCCCTGTTCGGCACCCGTTTCAAGCTCGGCTTGATCACATCCCCTCTCGGCGGCATATCTCCACTGGTTCCGCACGCGGGGGTTGACCATGCCGACACGCTTCCGCACCACGCTCCTGATGGTTTTCATTGTCGGCTTACCGGTGATCGCGCAGCCGGTGCCCGACATGCTCCCAGCGCCGGGGCCGGTCGCCACCCGTCCGACCGCCCCGCCGCTCCCGATCTCGCTACCCGACCTGCCACCGCTTCCACCAGCGAAAGCCAAACCGGCCCCGAATCCACTGCCACTGCCACTGCCACCGGCACTCCCGCTGCTCGGTTCGCTCGACACCCCGCCGCGGGCCACCGACCGCGTGCTGGCCCTCGAACCGTACTGGAACGACGGCCTGTTTCTCCGCACCGCCGACCGTCGCCTCGTCGCCCACCTCGGTGGCATGCTACATTACGACGCGGCGTGGTTTTCTGGCGGGCGCAGCGTCCAGGATGCCCCCGGCGGCGTCGGCCGGTTCTTCGACAGCGTCAACCCCCGCCGCCTCCGCCTCCTCGCCGACGGTGCTTACCGCGACACCTTCGACTTCCGCCTCGAAGTCGAGTTCATGAACGGCGTGGCCAACGGCTTCGGCGTGACCAACTCGCCGGTGCCAGGCGACGCCTATGTCACCGTGTGGGATCTTCCCTGGCTGGGGAACGTGCGAGTCGGCAACCAGAAAGAGTGGTTCAGCCTCGAACGGCTGACCGGGGCGAACAATCTGATCTTCCTCGAACGCTCGCCCCTGGCCGATTTCAGCGCGAACGCCGGGCAGAACGTCGCCCGCTCCCCCGGCATCAGTGCGTTTCGCACCTGGGCGAACGACAGCCTGTTCACCGCCGTCGGGGTGTACAAGAACATCGACAACCCACTCGGCGTCGGCATCGGTGATGGCGAGTACGCGGTGACGGGGCGGGTGGCGGCGCTGCCGGTGTGGCTGCCCGAGGCCCAGACGTACTGGCACGTCGGCGGGGCGATGAGCCACCGCGACCCGGTCGGCGGCGTGGCCCGGGCGGTCGGCCGCGGTGCTGTCCGCAACGCCCCATTCGCCCTGCTCAACCTCATCGCCGACTCCGGGCCAATCACCGCCGACGGCCAGACACTGTTCAACCTCGAATCGGCCTTCGCCTCCGGCCCGCTCACCGTGTCCGGGGAGTTCACGGCCAACCTGATCGACCGCCCGCCGGCCGACGGTGGCACACTGGCGTACAAGGGGTTCTACGCTCAGGCGTCGTACTTCTTGACCGGCGAGCACCGCGACTGGGACGCCCGCAACGGGGTATTCCGCCGGGTGACGCCGCTGCGGCCGTTCGACCCGCGGGCCGGCAGTTGGGGCGGGTGGGAGGTGGGTGGGCGGTTCAGCCTGCTCGACCTGGACGACGGCGGAGTGAACGGCGGGCGAGCGAGCGGGGTGACCCTCGGCCTGACGTGGTACCTCTCGACCAACGTGCGGTGGCAGGTGAACTACGACTACCTCTACCGCAACGGTGGCCCCGACCCGACGGTGCGGGGGAGCATCCACTCGCTCGGCACCCGGCTAGCGCTGGACTTTTAGCCGAGGCAGGCGGCGTGAGCCGCCACTGGACACCCCCCCGGCCTTCGGTTTTCATGCGTTCACAAGATGAACACATGACCCCGACGCCGAGCCGCCGAAACTCCTCGACCGCGTCCGCCACGCCTGCCGGGTGCGGCACGACTCCAGCCGCACCGAAGACGCCTACCACGACGGGTGCCGGCGGTTCATCCTGTTCCGCCACCCGACGCCAACGGCGTCGTTCATCTGGCCCAGGGTTGAGCGAGCGGAACGAGCGACACCCTGGGAACAGGTTCACCGCGAACTCACCGTGCGGGCGGACAAAGGGGACAAAGACCGACTAACTATGTTGCCGGCGGCGGAGGCCGATGGGCTGCGGGAGCACTTGGGCGGGGTGCGGGAGAAACACGCCCGGGACGTGGCCGCCGAGCGGCTGCTGGTGTAGTACGAGCGGCACGACTGCCGACGCCTCAACCGGCTGCACGTCGCGTCCGCCGCAGAACTGGCGGCGTGGCTGGACGGCCGCATCCGCCCGGAGCGGGGCGAGGGCGTGGACCTGACCATCACGGCGTTCGAGATGGCCGAGTTCCTCATCACCAACCACGACGGCGAACTGTGGGTGCGGCGTCCGTCGGAGTGGCCGGCCGCAGAGCAAAAGCACGCCGAACCAGGTAGCAACTGGCGAGAGTGGGGTTGAACCGCACGGCCGTCTGGGTCGACAGGATCAGGCCCTTCTGCAGCCGCGTGTTCCCCGCCTTACTCATCCGCGTCCGCTTCCGCACGCTCGACCCGCTCTTGTACCGCCCCAGGTCGATGGCCAGAATGGTGTCACGCATCGCAAGCCGTCGATCACGCACTCTCCGCTACACCACTCTCGCGGCTTGCATGGATTCTTTCGGTAGCGGAGGCGTTCGCCCAGCGGAGGTGCTTCGTGTCGAAGCTTGCTGTCATCGCTCTCGGGCATCGCCGGTCGGGCAAGAGCACGACGTGGAACACCCTGT
>JALOQR010000402.1 GCA_025459365.1 Fimbriiglobus sp. | reverse complement strand
GTTGAGGGGGAGGGTCATCGCACTTTCGGAAGGCGGTCGCGGAACTGGTCAGCGCGGGACTTGTCGCCCTCCTTATCGCCGGTGGTAGTGAAGATCTCTACCAGTCGGAGGACGGCGAACAGCCGCTCGTCGGCGTCTTGCGGGTAGACGGTATCGACCGTCAGGAAACTCCACGTCGCCTGGCGGGGTTGGCGGTGAGCCAATTGCACCTCGCCCAGCACTCCATACCCGACGCTTCGAGCAGCCGGGTCTTTGCTTGCGGCAATCACTTTCTCAATTTTGCTGATGGCGTCGCTCACTCGCTTCGCCTGTGCCGGGTCGGCCTCGGCTGGCTTGGCCGGGAGGACGGCCAGCGCTTCGCGATAGATGGCCATTCGGTCTTTCTGGCCGGGGGTGGCGGTGTCGGCGGCCATCTCGGCCTGGAGGGGGCCTGCGTCGGCATACTTGCCCGCCCGCAGCAAGTAGCCGAGGCGGGTGAGCTTGGCATCGACTTTCAGTTCGGGTGGAACATCCCCGACCTGAGTGAGGGCTTTCAGCACTCCATCGGCCGCTGCCCAGTCGCCTAACTCGCCGTACAGGCGGGCGGCCGTGCGGCCGACCTGCCATTGCTCCCACGAACGCCCGTGATCCTTGACGAACGCCGCCATCTTGTCGGCCGCCTTCCTGGCGTCGGCTTTGAATTCATCGCCGTCCCTGGCGGCAGCCGCCACTCCAGCCCAATAAGCCTCGCGGAAGGCGATCGACCGCTTGACCTTGTCTGGCGCGGTGGGTGGTACCGCCTTGGCCGCATCGGCGTAGAACTTGACCGCTTCGGCCGGCGTCTTCTGTTCAGCCTGGTTGGCAGCGAGGCGACCGGGGACGGGGTCCGAGGCGACGTACTCCACTCGCAGCACGTCGGCGGCAGGAATGAGCCGGTCCTTGTTGTTGACAGCCACCTTCACCCCGGCGGGCGATTCGGTCACGTCGCCATCGACCGAGTCCTCCTTGCCGGTTGCCCGGTCGCGAAAATGGACGCGATCCTTCTGTTGGGCGAAGGCGGGGACGGCGAACAAGAGCAGGCAGAGGGCGAGCGCCCGGCGGTGCATGGGAGAGTCTCCGGGGTTGTTACCCCTCTCGGTGGGAGAGGGGGGGGAATCACTGTCCGGACGGGGGTGTGAGGAAATCGATGCCGCCGGCCTTGCGGTACTCATCCTTCAGCTCTTTGTTCGATTCCAGAAGGTCGTACAGCTTCTGCTTCACGTTGACCGGCAGCGGGCGGTTCTTCTTCTCGAACTCGGCGATCTCCTTGCCCTGTCGGGTCAGGTAGGCGGCGTAGTTGGTCGGGTTGGATTGCCTGGTGATGGCGGCCTGAGCCGCGGCCACGCACCGCATCTGCTCGGCCGACACATCTTGCAAGATCGACCGCAGTGGATTGATCTTCCGCTCCATCTCACCCATCTGCCGCTGCAGCGGTTCGACGGCCTGTTGAGCCTTCTTCGCCTCGTCGGCCCAGTCGGGGTCCTTCAACTTGGCGAACTCCTCGAGTAGGGGCAGACGGGCTTTCAATTCGCCCACCTTCCGGGCGGCGTCATCGGCCATGTCACGGGCGGTGTCGAGTGCCTCGCGGGCCTTTTCGGCATCGGCCGGGTTGTTGGCCGCATCGACCGCCTTCGTCGCTGCCGCCACCCCTTCGTCGGCTGCTGCCGCGTCCTTCACGGCCTGTTCCAACTCCTTGGCCGCCTGCTTCTTCTCATCGTCGAAATCGACCTTCTCTTTGTTCGCAAGTGCGTCGAGCAGCCGTGCCCGCGTGGTCAACCTCTCGGAGTCCCGCTTGGCCGGGTAGTAGGTGCGGTTCAGAGTGTTTAGCGCCTGCACGTACTCGGCCGACCACCCACGCCAGTTAGCGATGGCCTCGTTCCATAGCAGGGCACCGCCTTTAGGGTCAGCGGTGGCCTTTGCCTCCAGGAGCAGGATCGACTCTTTGCGGTATTCGGGGAACCGGCTCGCCCACCCGCCGGCCCGTGGCTTTACCCCGGTGGCGTTCTTCTGCTCCGCCTCCTTGCCGAGGGCTTCGTCGAGTACGGCGGCAGCTTCGGTGAACTTCTTGTCCAGGCGGTAGGCACGGGCGAGTTCCACGCGTGCAGCGCGGTACAGCGGTACGGCGGCGGCGTCCTTCTCTCGTGCCGCAGCCTGCTCGGCCGTCTCGTTCTCACTCGCCTTTTGCTCACTCTTGAAGGCCTCCATGTTCGACGGCGGGGGTACGATCGTGAGTAGCTCCGCTGCCCTGGCGTACTGGCCGAGTTCGCGGAACGACTTACCCAGGTTCACCCGCACATCGTTCGGTAGGTCTTTCTCGCCGGCCAGTTTGGCCACCATCCCAGTGACGGCGTCGATCAGTTTGTCCGCGTCGGCGTCCTTCTTCTCTTTGCGGAGGGCGTCCACCGCCGGGCGGATGCTGCCTACCCCCTGCTGCACCACCCGCGCGGAGGTGCTCAGGTCGCCGCCGAACTCTTTGAGCTTGTCGAGCAGTTCGCTCGTCTTGGCCGCGGCCCCCTCCCGGACACGGGCGTTCAGCGCGGGCACCAGGAGCAGGCGGACACGGTCGGCATCGAGCGACTTGGCCAGATCGATCAGTTCCGGGGCTGAGTGCTTCTTGGCCGCCGGCCCGGCCGCCAGGACCGGGTCGAGCAGTTTGCCGAAACGTTCGGCCGCCTCGGCGAACTTGCCCTGCTGATACAGAGGCATCGCCTGAGCGTACACCGCCCGGATGTGCATCAACTCGAACCGCATCGCAAACCGTGCTTTTTCGTCGGCCGCCAGCCCGGGGTGCTTTTGAGCGACCTCCGCCGACGACACCACAACTTCCTCGGCTGGGGTGTACCCCTTCGCCCCCTGGGTGAGATGCAACTGAGCGAGTTGGAGCCGCAGGTTGAAGTAGTCGCTGACCGGGGCGTCCCCCTCAGGGTCGTCCTTCACTGCGTCCACTGGGATGGGAACGGCAGCCAAGTCGGCGACCGCCTTTTGGTAAATGGTCTGCTTGCGCTCGGCGGTCAAACCTTCGGTGCGAGTTTCATCAGCAGAGAGTGGGCGAATCAGATCGAAGGCGGCAATGCCTTCGAACATACGGGCCTGGGCGAGGCGTGGGAAACGAGCTGGCACACGGGCAAACGCCTCAAATGCCTCCAGCTTTCGGCCGGCACGATAGAGGTCGGCGGCCAGTTGCACTCGCACTCCGTCGGCGTCGGGTTCGTTCGGGGCGATGCGGTCGATGTGGGTGGCCAGGCTGATGCGACGCTCACGATCGACCGCCCGCAGGTCGTCTGAGGGGGTGGAACGAGACGCGCGGCTGTAGGCGTCGAGGGCGACGGCTGCAGCCTTGGCAGCAGCGGACGGAGACCGTGCGGTGCGGGCGAGGTGCTCGGCATACACAGCGGCGGCCAACGGACGGCCAGCGGCGCTGTACACGCGGGCCAGGTCGAGGGCGGCGCGGGCGGCATCCCGGCTCGATTCCGCTGGCACGGGTAGCCGCCCTGCCCGTTCGAG
>JALOQR010000401.1 GCA_025459365.1 Fimbriiglobus sp. | reverse complement strand
GAGAGGCCCGACCCGGATTTGAACCGGGGAATGACGGTTTTGCAAACCGTTGCCTTACCACTTGGCTATCGGGCCTGATTCTCTCAACTTATCGGACGGGACGGGTTTGTCAATTCACCCGTTTCCGCACAAACAGAGGCTCTCCCATGCGTCATACGCTCGCCGCCGTTGTACTGATCATCGGCCCCTTCATCACACTCGCCGCCGATGATCCGGTCTTCGAGAACGGGGCCAAACTCACCATCCTCGCCGACAAGGGCGTCGCCGGCGAAGGCCCCGCCTGGGACCCGACACTCGGCGTCCTCACCAGCGGCAACGGCCACATCAATCGACTGGACACCGCCGGCAAGAGTTCGGTTCACCGGAAAGACGCCGGCACCAACGGCCTCCTCTTCGACCGCGACGGCAGCCTGCTCGCCTGCGAACCCTCCCTCCGCCGTGTCACCCGCACCACCCCGGACGGTAAACTCAACGTCCTCACCGACTCGTTCGGCGGCAAGAAGTACAACCAGCCGAACGACATCACCGTCGACGGCAAAGGCCGCATCTACTTCAGCGACCCCCGCTACGGCCCCCGCGATGGCATGGAACAACTCGACAAGGATGGCAAGACAGTCGAGGGTGTTTACCGCATCGACCCGAACGGCAAGGTGCACCGCGTTCTTGGTCGAGAGGTCGATCGGGCAAACGGAGTGCTTGTGTCGGCCGACGACAAGTTCCTCTACGTCGCCGACAACAACAACGACGCGGGTGGCACCCGCACCCTGTGGCGGTTCGATCTGAACGACGGCGAGGTCGACCCCAAGAGCAAGAAGAAGGTGTATGACTGGGGCAAAGGCCGCGGCCCAGACGGGTTGAAGCAGGACGATAAGGGGCGGCTGTACGTTGCCGGCGGGCTGAACAAACCGAACCCGCCGGCCGAACCGGCCAACGACGTGAAAGGGGGCATCTACGTCCTCAGCCCGGAGGGCAAACTGCTCGACTTCCTCTCGGTACCGACCGACGAGGTAACGAACTGCGCGTTCGGCGGCGACGACCGCAAGACGCTTTACATCACCGGCGGCGGGGTGCTCTACAGTATCCGCACGACCACGCCAGGGCGAGTGCTGTGGAGCGGGAAGAAATGAAACGGCTTTACCAACCGGCAGCCGCGGTCTTCGTGGTGGGAGTGCTGACCCACCCGCCCGTCGGATAGAACCAGCAGACGGCAAGAAACGCAGCGACCAACACCTGAAGGCCGACGAGCACGAGGAAGAACGGCACCGGCGAGCCGATGGGCACGTCGGCCTTCCAGGCGTCCGGCACGGTGTCCAAGTTGTGGCGGCTGCGGGTGGCAGGCCGGGGCTTCGACGTTGGATCGGGTGCCGCCTTCGTGGTGCGGTCAGGTTCGGCCGGGTCGTCCTCGGCGAACTCCACGCGAAACTCGGCTTGGCAGTCGCGGCAGGTGATCAACCCGCCCACCCGCGTCTCAGCGATATTGAAGGCGAACTCGCACTCGGGGCAGGTGACGCGGACGTTGGACACGGGTGACCTCCGGGGGCACCGCGACATTGTAGTTGGGGCGGGCGCCCCCGCTCCGGACCAACCGCGTAGACCCCGGCTACAGCGTCGCTGCTACCTCGTTCACCTTCGCCTCGGTCAGGGCGAACGCCGCCGCCACCTCGGTCGGCACCTTCCCCCGAAGGGCGTCCAGGTACTCCCGCGACCGCCGTACCTGCCGTTCCCGCCCGGCGGCAGTCAGGTTCTTCGAGTCGGTCATGTTGTCGAAAATGTCGGCCAGTTTGCACGCCGCTACTTGCCATGGGGCGGCCGCTAGCCGGGCGTGGTACGCCTCCTCCCGCTCCGCCTCCGGCATTCGCATGTCCTTGGTCAGGTCGGCCGCCCACCCAGCGACGTCGGGGCCGAACCGCTCGGCCAAGTCGTCGTAGTCGGTCGGGGTGTCTTCGATGGTGTCGTGGAGCACAGCGGCGGCGAGCACTTTTGGGTCGGCGATGCCGAACACATGCCGCACCACCAGGCACACGCGGAAAGGGTGAGCAACGTAGGGCGTCTGACCGTCTTTGCGGAGTTGGTGACGGTGGGCACGGGCGGCGAACGAGACGGCTTCGAGCAGTATGTCGTTGTCGGTTGGCATGATGGCACCAGCAGGGAACGCTTCTCCCGTATCTTAATCCTCACTCCCCTGCGGGCCGCCCCCATGTCCGAGATCGTCCGTTTCTCGGTGTCGCTCGAAGCCGATCTGTTGGCCGAGTTTGATCGTTATTGTGAGACCGGGCGGTTCGCCACCCGCAGCGAGGCCATCCGCCAATTGCTCCGCGAGCGGCTGACACACGCCGCCTGGGACGCCGCCGCCGCCGACGTAGCCGCCAGCCTGACGCTCGTGTACGACCACCACCGGGCCAAGCTGACCGACAAGATGATCGAAATCCAGCACCGGCACGCCGAACGGGTGGTGTCGAGCATGCACATCCACCTGACGCACGACCTGTGCATGGAACTGATCGCGTTGCGGGGGCCAGCCGCCGAGTTGCAGGAACTGGCCGCCTCGCTCTCCGGCTTGAAGGGGATTTTCCAGGCCCAATTGGTGATCGCCCGCGCCGACGCCGACACCCACCGGCACCCTCACGCCCACCCTCACCCGCACCCGCACTGAACCGAGGGTTGCCGCTGGCCAGGCCGGGCGTACCTGTGGGAAGTGTGCTCAGGAGTTGGCCGGATGGAACTCACTCGCAACCTGATGGTGGAGAGCGTTGGCCGGCTGAACCCGCCCCGCCCACTGTGCGTGGACGCCTGCGAGTCGGTGGCGGCAGCGGTGGCGACCCTGAGGCGGGAGCGGGTGGGGTGTGTGCTGGTGGTCGAGGGAGGCGAACTGGCTGGCATCTTCACCGAGCGAGATCTGCTCAAGAAGGTGCTCGCCCGTGGGGAGCCGCTCTCTACCCCCGTGACCGCTGCCATGACCGCCCGCCCAGTGTCGGTAAACGTACTTGACTCGGTCCGTACGGCCGTCGAGCGAATGCAGGTCGGAGGTTATCGGCACGTGCCGGTAGTGGACGAAGGCAACCGCCCGGTCGGGGTGCTGTCGGCCAAACGGATCGTCCGCTACCTCGCCGAACACTACCCGACCACCGTGTACAACCAGCCGCCCGACCCCCTGCTCGTGCCGGAAACGACGGACGGGGCGTAGTCGCAGTTCCGAGTTCCGAATTTCGGGTTCCGTGTGACGGACCCGATGTGAGCTGGACAGCAGACCCAACGGATCCACACCTGTACTCGGAACCCGGAACATGGAACCCGAAACCGACCCCCGCGACCGGCTGAAAACCCTCTTCCGCGAGCGGGCTTTGCAGTTTGGCGACTTCACTCTGGCATCGGGGAAAAAGTCGACGTACTACGTCAACTCAAAGAAGGTGCTGTTCCACGCCGAGGCGATCACACTCCTCGGTGAACTACTCTACAGGGCAACGGCCGACCTGACCTTCCAGGCCATCGGCGGGTTGGAGGTCGGGGCCATCCCAATGGCGGC